>CADEEH010000024.1 GCA_902826305.1 uncultured Burkholderiales bacterium | reverse complement strand
TCGTTCCTGATGATGATCACCCGGGCCAAGGCGGTGCCGCAGGTGATCGGTTTCCTTTCGATGGAGAACGCACTCTTCTTCGCGGCCACCTCGGCGGTCTACGGCATGCCGATGATCGTCGAGCTGGGGATCGCACTCGACGTGCTGGTCGGCATCCTGATCCTGGGTGTGTTCCTGTTCCAGATCCGCGAGCAGTTCGACAGCCTCGACATCCGGCACCTGGAAAAACTCAAGGAGGACTGACCTGGACCCGCTGATCTGGGTGCTCTGCCTGCCGCTCGCCGGCGCCGCGCTGCTGGCGGCGATCGGGGACCGGGAGCCGGCGCCGGAGCTGAACGCGGCATTCAGCCTGGCGACGCTCGTCTGCGGCGGGGCACTGACCGCGCAGGTGATCGCGGACGGTCCCCGATTCCTGTGGGAGGCCAACCTCTTCGTCGATCCGCTGAACGTGTTCCTGGTCGCGCTGACGACGTTCGTCGCCACCACCACCGCCTGGTTCTCGCGCCCGTACATGCGGGTCGAACGCGACCACGGCAAGATGACGCCGCGCCGGCTGCGCCTGTACCACAGCATGTATCAGCTCTTCACCTTCACGATGCTGCTGGCGCTGCTGACCAACAACCTCGGCATCCTGTGGGTCGCGATGGAGGCGGCGACGCTGGCGACCGTGCTGCTGGTCAGCGTCTACCGGACCCCGGCGAGCCTGGAGGCGGCGTGGAAGTACTTCATCCTGTGCGGGGTCGGCATCGCGCAGGCGCTGTTCGGCACGATCCTGGTCTACCTGGCCGCCGAGCGGGTGCTCGGTGCCGGTGGCGGGGCGCTGCTGTGGACCAACCTCGAGTCGGTCAAGGGGCAGCTCGAACCGACGATCATGGCGCTTGCGTTCGTCTTCCTGCTCGTCGGCTACGGCACCAAGGTCGGCCTGGTCCCGGTGCACAACTGGCTGCCCGACGCCCACGCCGAAGGGCCGACCCCGATCTCCGCGGTGTTGTCCGGCCTGCTGCTCAACGTCGCGTTGTACGCGCTGCTCCGCTGCAAGGTGCTCACCGATGGCGCCCTGGACAGCCGGCTCGCTGGCAACCTGATGATCGGCTTCGGCCTGGTCTCGGTGCTGGCGGCGGCGTTTTTCCTGTCCCGGCAACGTGACGTCAAACGGATGTTCGCGTACTCGTCGATCGAACACATGGGCCTGATGACGTTCGCCTTCGGGCTCGGCGGCCCGGTCGCGAACTTCGCCGGACTGCTGCACATGACGGTCCATGCGCTGGTCAAGTCGGCGATCTTCTTCACCGTCGGCCATGCGACGCAGAAGGCCGGCACCCAGGTGATGGACGACATCCACGGCCTGGTGCGGGCCAATCCGATGCTCGGCTGGGGGCTGATGCTGGGTACGCTGGCGATCCTGGGCATGCCGCCGTTCGGCATCTTCGCCAGCGAGTTCCTGATCCTGGTCACCGCGATGCACGACCTGCCGTGGGCGGCACCGCTGCTGCTGCTGGCACTCGGTGTCGCATTCGCCTCGGTGCTCGGCAAGGTGCAGCCGATGGTGTTCGGTGATGCCGACATCGGGCAACTCGCCCACCAGCCGGCGATCGCCCCGGTGTTCCTCCACCTGGCGCTCGCGCTGATGCTCGGCCTGTGGGTGCCGCCGTACCTCGCACACTGGTATCGCGAGGCGGCGCGGATGCTGGGGGGCTGACCGATGCGCATCGCCGGACTGGACCTCGCGGTCGATCCGCTGGCATCGGAACTGCCGGGCTGGCGGGCGAAGGTCGGCATCGAGCAGTGGCGCATCGCCGCCGACCAGTGTCGTCAGTCGGGTGGCCGCCTGGTCGCGTTGTGGGCGTCGGACCGGCGGACGCCCGACGACCCGCCGTGTGTGTCGGCCGCGTATGCGCTGGCCCCCGGGCTGTTGTGGTTGTCGTTGCCGCTCGAGGACGCGGCTGCCGGTTATCCGGACATCTCGCGTTTCTTCGCGCCGGCCGGCCGGATGCAGCGTGCCCTGGCCGATCTGTCCGGCTGGCGTGCGATCGGCGCCGAGGACACCCGGCCCTGGCTCAATCACGGCGCCTGGCCGGCACACTACCTGCCGCTGCGCAACGGGGCTCGCGGCGACGAGTGTTTCCCGGATCAGGCGCTGACCGACTACGCGTTCGTGAAGGTCGCGGGTGACGGCGTGCACGAGATCCCGGTCGGTCCGGTGCACGCGGGGATCATCGAGCCCGGTCACTTCCGCTTCTCGATCGTCGGCGAGAAGGTGCTGCGGCTGGAGGAGCGGCTCGGCTACGTGCACAAGGGCATCGAGAAGCGCTTCGAAGGCCTGGACCCGTCCGCCGCGTGTCGTCTGGCCGGGAGGGTCAGCGGCGATTCGACGGTTGCCTACGCCTGGGCCTGGAGCATGGCGTTCGAGTCGTCGCAGCAGGTGTGTGTGCCGCAGCGTGCGGCCTGGCTGCGCGCGCTGATGCTCGAGCGCGAACGTGTCGCCAACCACCTCGGCGATCTCGGTGCCCTCGGCAACGACGCCGCCTTCGCATTCGGCCTGGCGCAGTTCTCGCGGATGAAGGAGGACTGGCTGCGCCTGAACGCCGAGATCTTCGGCCACCGCTTCCTGATGGACCGGGTGGTCCCCGGCGGCGTCGCCTGCGATCCGGACGGCACGGCATTGCGGCGTCTGGTCGCGCAGTGTGACGCGATCGAGGCCGAGGTCCGCGAGATGCATTCGATCTACGACGAACACTCGGGTCTGCAGGATCGCTTCGTCTCGACCGGTCGAGTGACCGCGGATCTCGCGCGACGGCTCGGACTGTGCGGGATGGCCGGCCGGGCGAGCGGGCTGGGTGGTGATCTGCGCGCCGCGTATCCGTGGCCCCCGTACACGGAGCTCGAGTTCCGGATGGCCCAGGCCGTCGACGGCGACGTCGCCGCGCGGGTGCAGGTCCGTTTCGACGAGGTGGTCGAATCGATGCGGCTGCTGCGCCTGATCTGCGCGCGGCTTGCGGGCGGTGCGGTCGCCACGCCGATCCCCGCACCGTCGCGATCCGCGGTCGGCTTCGGCTGGGTCGAGTGCTGGCGGGGCGATGTCTTCGTCGCCCTCGAACTCGATGCGACCGGCGCGATCGCCCGCTGCCATTGCCATGATCCGTCGTGGCAGAACTGGCCGGTGCTCGAACATGCGGTGATCGGCAACATCGTTCCCGACTTCCCGCTGATCAACAAGTCGTTCAATCTCAGCTATTCGGGGCAGGATCTCTGATGTGGCGGATGCTGCGACAGGTGGCGCGGGTCGGGATCGCGACGGAACCCGCGCCGCGCATCGACGGCCCTCGGTCGCCGGTGCCCGCCGGTGACGCCGGCGATCCGACCGCGATCCGCGCGGAGATCCTGCGCATCATGGGCGCGGCGCTGGCGATCCGGCAGGTGGACGCCGGCTCGTGCAACGGCTGCGAGCTCGAGATCCATGCGTTGAACAACCCGTACTACAACATCGAGGGGCTCGGCATCCGTTTCGTCGCCAGCCCGCGCCATGCCGACATGCTGCTGGTGACCGGACCGGTCTCGCGCAACATGGTGGTCGCGTTGCGGCGGACCTACGAGGCGACGCCGGCTCCGAAGCTGGTGGTCGCGGTCGGTGACTGCGGCTGCGACGGTGGTGTGTTCGGCGAGTCGTATGCGAGCTGCGGCCGCGTCGCCAACGTGATCCCGGTCGACGTCGTCGTGCCCGGCTGCCCGCCGCCGCCGATCGACATCCTGCGCGGTATCCTCGCAGCGGTGCAACGGCGCGTGACGGGCTGACCGCAGCGCCCGACGACTGCGATCCGGAAGGCCGCCGGCGGATCCGACACCGGCGCGGGGAGGGCAGGGACCGATTCCTGCCGGGGAGACGGAGATGACGGCCAGGGCATCACATCCGCTGCTCGGATCGCTGCAGGCCAGTGCCCGCGGCAAGGTGGTCAGCGCCGACGATGCGGTGCGCCTGATCCGCGACGGCGACACGGTGGCCACCGGCGGCTTCGTCGGCATCGGTTTCGCCGAGGAAATCGCGGTCGCACTCGAGATGCGGTTTCTGTCCCCGGGACCCCACGAGGCCGGCGCCGACGACGGTCCGCGCAACCTGACGCTGGTCTATGCGGCCGGGCAGGGCGACGGCAAGGACAAGGGGCTGAATCACCTCGGCCATGCGGGGCTGGTCCGGCGCGTGATCGGCGGGCACTGGGGCCTGGTGCCGAAGCTGCAGCACCTGGCGACCAGCGGCCGCATCGAGGCCTACAACCTGCCGCAGGGCGTGATCACCCACCTGTACCGCGACATCGCCGCCGGCAAGCCGGGTCACCTGACGACGATCGGGCTGGACACCTTCGTCGATCCCCGGCACGGCGGGGGCAAGCTCAACGACGCGACTCACGAGGACCTGGTCGAGCTGATGACGATCGGTGCACGTGAGTACCTGTTCTATCGCGCGTTCCCGATCGACGTCGGCATCATCCGCGGCACGACCGCCGATCCGGACGGCAACGTGACGATGGAGAAGGAGGCGCTGACGCTGGAGGCGCTGGCGATCGCGACCGCCGCGCACAACAGCGGCGGCATCGTCATCGTGCAGGTCGAGCGGATCGCCGACCGGCACTCGCTGAATCCGCGCCAGGTCAAGGTGCCCGGCGTGCTGGTCGACTGTGTCGTGGTGGCGCGGCCCGAGCATCACTGGCAGACGTTCGCCGAGCCGTACAGCGCCGCGTTCAGCGGCGAGATCCGCGTGCCGGTGACGACGCTGGCGCCGATGGTGATGAGTGAACGCAAGATCATCGCGCGCCGTGCCGCACTCGAACTGGTGCCCAACAGCGTCGTCAACCTCGGCATCGGCATGCCGGAAGGGGTGGCCGCGGTCGCCAACGAGGAGCAGGTGATCGACCTGCTGACGCTGACCGCCGAGCCGGGTGTGATCGGCGGCATCCCGGCCGGAGGGCTGAACTTCGGTGCGGCGACCAACGCGCAGGCGATCATCGACCAGCCGAACCAGTTCGACTTCTACGACGGCGGCGGACTGGACATCGCGTTCCTCGGCCTGGCGCAGGCCGACCGCGAAGGCAACCTGAACGTCAGTCGTTTCGGACCGCGGCTGGCCGGTGCGGGCGGTTTCATCAACATCAGCCAGAGCGCACGCAAGGTGGTCTTCGTCGGCACCTTCAACGCCGGCCGCCAGTCGATCGCGATCGAGGACGGACGGCTGCGGATCGTGCGCGACGGCGGACAACGCAAGTTCCTCGATGCCGTCGAGCACCGGACCTTCAGCGGCCGGCACGCGGTCGCTGCCGGCCGGCCGGTGATGTACGTGACCGAACGTTGTGTGTTCACGCTGGGTGAGCAGGGGCTGGAGCTGGTCGAGGTCGCCCCCGGCGTGGATCTGGAGCGCGACATCCTGGCGCAACTGCCGTTCCGCCCGCTGATGCGCCGGCCGCCGGTGCCGATGGACGCGAGGATCTTTCGCGACGACGTGATGGGCCTTCGCGACGACCTGCTCCGGCTGCCGCTCGAGCAGCGGCTGACCTTCGACCCGGCGCGTGACCTGCTGTTCCTGAACTTCGAGGGACTGGTCGTGCGCACGTTGCACGACGTCGAGGCGATCCGGCGCGGCGTCGAACAACGGCTGGCACCGTTGCAGCGGCGGGTGTTCGGTATCGTCAACTACGACAACTTCCGGATCGATCCGGCGGTCGTCGACGCCTATTCGGACATGGTCAGGGACCTGGTCGGCCGGTTCTACAGCGGGGTCACCCGCTACACGACCAGTGCGTTCCTGCGCATGAAGCTGGGTGATGCGCTGGAGCGCCGCAACGTCGCTCCGCACATCTACGAAAGCGCCGACGAGGCCCGCGACCACCTGCTCGAACTCGAGCGGCGCACGCCCCGCTGAGCGCCCGACCGCGACGCGGACCGATCACGCGTCGGCTGGCCGCGTCATCACATGGGATCGGCGACGAAAGAACGGCGGACAGCGGCGGAACAGCGGCCACGAGCAGGGCAATACCGCCGGCCGGTGCCGGTCGCGATATCGTTGACGTGACGGCGACGGCGGCGTTCTGAACGCAACGCGAACCCGGCCGGATCAGGAGGTGAACGAGGTGCGAGAGAAACGGAACATGGCGGCGATGACGACGTCCTCCGGGCGGCCCGACGGCGGTCGGCGTCGGCTGGTGCTGGCCGGTGCCGCACTGCCGGTGGCGTGTGCGGCACCGTCCTACGCGCCGCCGCCGACGACACCGCCGGCGGCGCCCCGTGTCGCCGAAGGGGATCGCTGGCGCTACGTCGAAGTCGACGGATTCAAGCGCGAGAAGGTCGCCGACATCGAATGCACGGTCGTCGCGGTGTCACCGCTGGTCCGCGTGCGGGTCACGGATTCGAGCGGTCGGCCACGGGCCGACGAGGTCTACCAGTCGCCATGGCGGGTCGTCGAAGAGCCGTTCTACGATCAGCCGCAGACCTTCGCGACCGCGTTGCCGCTGGTGCCGTCGCCACCGGTCGCCGGTGCGATCGACCGCCAGGAGACCACCTACCGGGTGTCCGGGTCGAGCGACGTGCTGCGGTGGCAGGCCTGGCTCGATGCCCCGGGCTGGCAGAAGATCCGCGTTCCCGCCGGTGAATACGACTGCCTGGTGATCGAGCGCCGGATCTGGTTCCGGCACAGCGACTACTTCCGGCAGGATGCCCGTCGCACCGACCGGCTCTGGTACGCACCGGCGGTCAACCGTTGGGTGCGGCGCGAATGGAACGGCGACTACCTGATGTACGGCGAGCCGCTGTTCTCGCCGATGGCGCCGCGGATGCGCGAGGACTGGCGGATCTGGGAGCTGACCGACCACGTCGCCTCGACCCGCCGTTGATCGGTCGGCCCGTTGCTGGGTGTCCACGATCAGGGACCGTTCGGCGGCATCGATCGGCTGCCCATCCGCGGGTGCTGAACCGGTGGCCCGCCAGGGGCGACATTGGCTCCGTAAGCCAGAAGAAACCAACGGAGTCCGCCAGATGTTCCAGGGAAACCATGACCTGCTGTTGCACCGGGGTCGCCTTTTCGAACTCGTCGACCGTCCCCTCGAGAACTATTTCGACCTGATCGGTCAGCGCCCGAGCCTGCGCGGCGACGCGACCGCGACCGAGCCGCCGTACACGGCGCGCTGGCAGATCGACGACGGCTGGCTCTACCTGACCGGCCTGAGCGGCTCCTGGGAAGACGGCGCACCGCTGACGATCGCCGAGCTGTTCCCGCTGGCCGGCACCCGGGTCTTCGCCGCCTGGTTCTCGGGCGCGTTGCGCGGCTATCGCGCCGACGCGGTCCAGTTCGGTTCCGAGCTCGGCGGCAACGGTCGTTACCCCGACATCTTCCTGCAGGTCACCTGCGGCCGCCTGAAGGCCTCCAGCGTCGTCCATCGTTCGCCGGGTCGCCAGACCTCACCCGACGTGGTCGGCGCGGCCCTGGCCAACGGCCTGTCGAACGGCACTTCGCCGACGCCGACACTGGTTGCCTCAGGGGTCTGAGCGGGCGCGGCGTTCGCTTCCGGCGCCGCCGGCGAACGCCACCCGCATATACACCGCCACCGCATCGATCTGGCGTGGGCCGAGCACATCGCGCCACGCCGGCATCGATGTGCCCGGCACCCCGTCCCGGGTCGCGCGCGCGATCCGCTCCCGATCGAGTCCCGCCATCGTGGCCGGCTGCGTGAAATCCGGTGGGGGCGGATCGAGGAAGCTGCCGATCCAGTTGCGCCCGCTGCCATCGGCCGCGTGGCAATGGGCGCAGTTGTCCCGATAGATCCGTTCGCCTCGTCGCACCGCGCGGGATGCCCGCGTGAGCCGCGGTGGTGTCTCGTGCAGCTCGTAGGGGTCACCCGCCACATCGTGCCGGCCAGCCGGCGGCCGCGTGTCATCGTGGTCGTCGTGTTCGTAGTTGCCGGGGGGATAAGACACGCCGCGCAGCTGCCAGGCCGGCCCATCGTTCTCGACGCGGCCCCGGTCGTGGCAACTGATGCAGGTCGACAGATACAGGCGCTTGCCTTCGGCCTCGGGGCCGGTCAGGTGTTCCCACGGTCGATCGAGTGGGATCGCCCCGGTGGCGAACGACGCGGCGCGTGCGAACCGGTCGTGCCGGGGCCAGCCGTTCTCCGGCGTGTGATACCGGGTGTTCTCACGTCGCGCGTCGATGAACTCCGCGCGCACGAAATCGACCACCCGCTCGATCTGTGTCGTGTCCAGCGTCGAGGCGAACGACGTCATCGCGGTGCCGGGCACGCCGTCGCGTACGGTGTCCAGCATCCGGCGCCGGTCCAGGTCTTGCGCGGTGGTGAAGTCGCGTGGCGACGGCCGCAGGAAACTGGACGCCAGCGTTCTCGCGTCCCCGGCGTACCCATGGCAGAAGTAGCACCGGGTGTTGTAGATCGCGCGCCCGGCCTCGTGGGCATCCGGCACCCGCATGACGACGGGTTCGTCCGGCGCGGTCCGGGCGGGTGTCCCGCCCGGTGGCGTCGCACCGTCGCAGCCGGCGAGCCACCCGACGCACGCGATCACCGCCCCGGCGACCCGGCGGCGCCACCCGAGGCCTCGCAGAGCGGCGTCGGTCACGGCCGCTGCGCGGGATCACGTGCGGCGCGCCGCGCCACGTTCCCGGCGGGCGTGGGCACCGCGATGAACGCCTGGAACACGTATTCGACGACGTCGGCGATCTGCTGCTCCTCCAGGACCTTGCTCCAGGCCGGCATCTCGGTGCCCGGCCGGCCCATCGACACACCGGCGAAGATCGCGGGACGGTTCAGCTCGGCCCGGCTGGTGTCGCTGTCGAACACCCGTGGCTTGGGGTTGATGAAGTAGGCACGCGGCCCCTGACCGTCGCCGCGCACGCCGTGGCAGGTCGCGCAGTTGGCGTTGTAGAACCGCTTGCCTCGCGCCGGATCGCCGATCAGGCCGCGCGGCAGCGGCAGCGCCGGATCGGCGCGTTGCACCTGCGCCGAGGATCGCACCGGGGCGGGCAGGCCGCGCGCATGTGCGGTCGTGCCCGAGACGTCGTGCGGGGATGCGAGCAGCAACGCGGTCCTGACGTAGCCGGCGAGTGCCTCGATCTGCGCCGGTTGCAGCCGGCTGCCGAACGACGGCATCGCGGTGCCCGGCTTGCCGTCCCGGATGACATCCAGCAGATGGGCACGACCGAGCCGCGCGGACGCGTCCGGCGTGGACAGTTCACCGATCCTGCGCTGGCCGTCGGCGCCTGCCGCGCCCTGGCCGCGATCGCCGTGACAGCTTGCGCAGTGCTCCCGGTACAGTGCCTGGCCGCTGGCGAACGACTCGGTGTCGCGCGGGAGCATGAACGTCTCGCGGATGTAGTCGGCCAGTGCCGCGATCTCGCGTCCATCGAGTTGTGTCGTCCATCCGGTCATCGCGGTGCCGGGCTTGCCGGCCGCGATCGCGGCGACGATCCGCTCGCGGGTCAGCGTGCGACGCGCCTCCTCGCCGGTGAAGTCCTTCGGCGGCGGAATCAGGCTGCCGCGGGCGCGACTGCGGCCATCACCGCGGTCGCCGTGACAGACCGAGCAGTAGTTGTGATACAGCAGGTCGGGCCGGAGCTGGCCGTCCGGGCGCGGGTTCGGCCGGGCATCGGCCGCCTCGGCCGGTGTCAGGCGGAAGAACGCGAACCCGATGATCAGCAGGGCGGCGAACCGGCGCATCACGCGCCGGCGCGCGCCGCCGGCCGCGGCCTGCGCGCGTTGCCGCGGCGGTCTTTTCCAGCCTTCGGGAATCCGTTGAGTCGTGGCTCTCAAAACCAATAGCTCCGTCCGGTGGTCGACTGCACGACCGGCCGCCGATGTGCCGCGGCTTCGCCTCGCAGACAGGGCGCAGAGCAAGTTCCGCACCGACGCGCCGGCACGGCCATTGCTATGGCGGTTGGACGAGTGGAGGGAACGATGACGATCAGCCTCACGATCCGCAGCACCGCGGTGTTCGCTGCGTTCGCCTGCTGCGCCGGCCCGGTGGTCGCGGACGGCAAGGATGTCTACGGGAAGACCTGTGCGGTCTGCCACGCCACCGGTGTCGGCGGTGCGCCGAAGTTCGCCAACAAGGGCGACTGGCAGGCGCGCCTGGCCGGCGGCAAGGATGCGCTGGTCGCATCCGTGGTCAAGGGCAAGGGAGCGATGCCGGCCAAGGGCGGCAACCCGTCGCTCAGCGACGGAGACGTGAAGGCGGCGGTCGACTTCATGCTCGACGCCGTCAAGTAGCGGCGGCGGCCGTGCACTCGTCCCGCCGCCGGCTCCTGGGGTGCTGGCCGATCGCGTTCGCCGGTGGCGGGTTGTTCGCCGGCTGCGCCCAGGTGTCCGAGAATCGACAACGCGACACCGGACCGCTGCTGTTCCCGCGGCCTCCCGACACGCCGCGTTTCGTCTTCGAGCGCAGCATCTATTCGAGCGCGGACATCGCCGACGAGGATCGCGAGTCGCGCCTGCGGCGCATGTTGACCGGCGAATCGCGCCAGGGCAGTTCGCTGGCCAAGCCGTACGCGGTCGCGGTGCATCGCGGCCGCATCTTCCTGTCGGATTCCGTCGAACGTTTCGTCCGCGTCTTCGACGTGCCGAGCGGACGGACGTTCACGGTCGGCGAGGACGAGCCCGGGCGGCTCAGCAAGCCGCTGGGCATCGACGTCGATCGCGCCGGCCGGTTGTACGTGGCCGACATCACGGCGAAGTCGATCCAGGTCTACGACCGCGACGGACGCCACCTGCGTCGGATCGGTGGCGAGACGATGTTCGATCGCCTGACCAGCGTCACCGTCGATCCGGCCGGTGAACGCCTGTACGTGGTCGACATCGGCGGCGTCAATTCCGACAAGCATCGGGTGCGGGTGCTCGACGCCGGCAGTGGCGCGCACCTGTTCGACATCGGCCGGCGAGGGTCCGGGCCCGGTGAGTTCAACCTGCCGAGGGACGTGGCGCTCGGCCGGCAGGGCCAGGTCTACGTCGTCGACGGTGGCAACTTCCGGGTCCAGGTGTTCGAGCGCGACGGCCGCTACCTGCAGAGTTTCGGCGCGGTCGGCCGCCAGCTCGGCAACTTCGCGCGACCCAAGGAGATCGCAACCGACGGCGAGGGCAACCTCTACGTGGTCGACGCGGCGTTCGGCAACTTCCAGATCTTCACGCCCGAGGGTGACCTGCTGCTGTTCGTCGGTGACCGGTCGGAACGCGACGGGCCGGCCCGCTACATGCTGCCATCGGGCATCTACGTCGACGAGGACGGACGTGTGTACATGGTCGACCAGTGGTTCCGCAAGGTCGACATCTTTCGTCCGGTCGCGCTGCGTGCCGACCAGGGCTTCCTGGGCACCCGGGGACTGGCTCTCAAAGGCGGGAACTGATCTTCCCGCGATCAGGAAGAAAGCACGCGTCGGCCACGCCCCATGGTCGGTCGATCGGGTGCGATCGCCCGAATCGCCGACGAGCAAACGTCGCGCAGCGTGTGCGGCGTCGATGGCACGTTTGATGCATTGCAGTCCCGAGGTCCCCGCGGTTCGACACCCGGACCCGGGGACCCCCGGAACGTCGCGGGAGGGATGCGGGTGGGGGCGTATCAAGGGGAAGCGTTCAGATCATGACTCAATCTCGACACAGGGCATGGTTCGGAGGGATCGTCCGGATCCTCGGGCTGGTCGCACTCATCGTCGTCGGCCAGGACGCGATGGCGCAGACCGGCATCCGCCAGACCAAGCACAACCTGAGCACCACCGGACTGGCAGGCAACAACCGCGTGACCGCGGGCACGGACGAGGTCTGCGTGTTCTGTCACACGCCACACGGCGCCGACGTCACCAACGCGCCGGGGACGACACTGCCGGCCGCGCCGCTGTGGAACAAGAACCTTGCCGCCATGACCGGCTACACGACCTACAGCGCGACGCAGTCGAGCACCCTCGACGGCCAGGTGCTCGCGGTCGGTTCGGTCTCGCTGGCCTGCCTGTCCTGTCACGACGGGTCGCAGGCGATGGACAACATCATCAATGCCCCCGGGTCCGGCGGCTACGACATCAGTGGCGGCGGCGTCACCGGTCGCAGCTACACCTGGGACACCGGCACCGGGAGGGTCGATGCGGACGGGCGGCTGACGACCGGCCCGACGATCGTGGCCAACCTGACGAAGGATCTGACCAACGATCATCCGATCGGCATCGCGTACTGCGGCGGCGGCCAGACCGGTGCCGCGCCGGCCGGTGCATGTGTGGACACCGACTTCGTGCAACCGTCGTCGGTGCTGGTCAACGGCACGTCGCGGATCTGGTTCGTCGACACCCCGGGCGGCACGCCGACCCAGCGCGAGAAGTCGGACATGATCCTGTACACCCGCGACTTCGGTGCCGGTGTGATCGGGCCCTCGGTCGAGTGCGCGAGTTGCCACGATCCGCACGTGCAGGAGGGGCAGGGCCGCGGCGGCGCGACCTTCCTGCGTGTCGCCAACGCCGGCAGCGCGGTCTGCCTGTCGTGTCACGTGAAGTGACCGTCTGAAACCGGGCTGCCCGCGCGGGCAGCCCGGCCGCGAGCACACCGTCGCGGCCCCAGCCGAGGATGTCGTCGATGTTGCGAGCCATCGTGGCGGTCGCACTGGCCCTCTGCGTGCCGGAATCCGGCGCGCAGACCAACGCTGCGCCGGCAGGCGCGGAAAAAACGACGGTGTTCGCGATCGTCGGTGAGACGGTGATCGGCACCGCGCAATACGACGCGGCACTCGCCGCTGCCCATCGGCAGCGCTTCTATCATCGGCAGGCGCCGGAATCGCAGGTCCAGGCGTTGCGCCGCGAGGTCGGCGACCAGCTGATCGACCGTGTACTGCTGGACGCCGAAACGCGTCGTCGCGGCATCACCGCGGACCAGGCGCAGGTCGACAAGCTGCTCGCCGGGTACGAATCCCGCTACCGCGACAGCCCGCAATGGCCGCGGATCCAGGCCGAGAAGCTGCCCGGACTGAAGCGCGAACTCGAGCGGCGCAACGTGGCCGAGCGGTTCGAGAACCAGGTGCGTGAGGTTCCCGAGCCGACCGACGCGCAGCTGGCGGCGTTCTACGAGCGGCATCGCGACCGGTTCGTGGAACCGGAGCGTTTCAAGTTGTCGCTGATCCTGCTCAAGGTCGACCCGTCGTCGACGCGTGCGATCTGGGACAAGGCCCACGAGGAGGCCGCCGCGATCCGCGAACGACTGGTGCGCGGGGGCGATTTCGCGGAGGCGGCGAGGCTGCGATCGGGCGACGCGAGTGCCGAGCGCGGCGGCGACATGGGTTACCTGCACCGCGGCATGTTGCCCGACGGGCTGGCCGAGCAACTCGACAAGGTGGCGCCGGGGGCGATCTCCGAGCCGTTGAAGATGCTCGAAGGCATCGCGCTGATCCGCGTCGACGATCGCAGGCCGGCGCAGACCCGCTCGCTGGTCGAGGTGCGCGAGCGCGCGGTCCAGCTCTGGCGACGCGAGGAAGGCGAGCGGCAGTGGCAGGCGCTGATCGCCGACCTGCGGCGCCGGACGCAGATCAAGGTCGTCGATGAATCGCGCTACCCGGCACGACAGAACAACAACTGAACGCCGGCCATCGCGCCGGACGACATGGTGGAGGGGGTCGTGCGCAGTTCGACGCGGCGATTGCTGGCCGGAGTGACGGTCGCCGCGTTCGTCTGCCCGACCGCGCAGTCGGCGCCGTTCCCTCTGCCGCCGCGCACGATCATGGTGTTGGACCGGCCGGCCGTCGCAACGACCCCGGCGGCGGACGACGGGCCGGCGCCCGCGCCGACGCACACGGCCCAGCGGTTCGATATCGAACCGCGACCCGCGCCGGCGGAGGCACCGGGGACAGTCCGGGTACCTGGCGCGGCGCCGGATTTTGTCCCCGCGGTCCCGGGATCGTACGCGCCGGGCACGACGTCCCCGAGCGTGCCCCGCGAAGGTGACGTTCCGGCGGATGTCCACGTGCTGCCGTCGGGCTCGCTCGCGGTGCCGGAGGACGAGGCACGCGCCAGTGCCGCGGGTGGCGGCACCGGACTGAAGTGGCAACTGGCGCCGATCCGGTGGGGCGGCAACTTCGCGTTCGAGGCGCGCAGCTTCGGCGTCGAAGGCGAGGCGCGGCGCACGCAGTTCGTCGAGCTGATGAACATCCGCGGCGTCAGCTACATCTGGCAGCCATGGTTCATCCAGGTCGGCGGACGTGTCGGGTTCGTGCTGTCGCAGGAGCCGTCGGGTGACGGTTCCCGATCCACGGTCAGCGGCACCCAGTTCGGTCGCTTCTCGGGCGATTCGAAGTCGCTGCTCGGTGGGCTCGACGTGTCGGTGTTCCCGATCAGCCGATTCCCGTTCCTGTTCACCTACGACGTGACCGACAGCCGCAGCGACGCACTGTTCACCGGCAGCGACTACCGGCTGCATCGTCTCGGCATGCGCCAGAGCTACCGCAATCCGGAGGGTGACTTCACCGGAACGATGAGCTTCGATCGCAGCACGATCGATTCCTCGGCGTTCGGCAAGGACCAGGTCGATGCGTTCAACGCGACCGGCACGCGCAGCTGGGAGACACAACGCCTGCAGCTGACCGCCAACCGGACCGAGAACGTGCGCACCGCCGACGAGGGCGGATCGACCTTCACGCGTCTGGCCGCGCTGCATACGTACCGGCCCGACGAGCTGATCTCGGTGGAGAGCCAGGCGAGCCTGAGCCGGACCCGCCTGCGCCTGGTCAACAACGCACGGGCGTTCGGCTTCGATTCGGAGTTCCGGCAGGTCAACTCGTTCATGACCTGGCGGCCCGAGGAGGATTCGCCGCTGTATGTGTTCGCGTCGGCACGGGTGTTCGAATCGACGAGTGCACCCACCGATGCGCAGACGGCGAGGGCACGCTCGGCCAGCTTCAATCTGGCGGCGAACTACCGGCTCAACCGCAATCTCAGTCTGTATGCGAGCGGCAGCATCGCGCAGTTCGACGCCGGGGGCAACGAGGACACGCTGAGCACGCAAGGGGTCGGCCTGAGCTACGTCACCGATCCGATCGCCCTGGGGCGCTGGTCGTACACCGCAACCGCCGGCGGCAACTTCCTGAACCAGACCGGCGGCGCCGCGATCGACGCCAACGGCGACCTCGTCGAGGACCGGCAGTTCTGGATCGGCCAGCTCGGACACAACATCTCGCGCCAGTTCGTGATGTCGGAATCCACCGCGTGGTCGCTGAACCTCGGCCAGATCTACGCCCTCGCCGACGACACGGTGCTCGGCGAATCGCGCACGCTGGCCCACACCGCGAGCCTGTCGTGGCGATACACACAGCCCAGCGGACTGCTCGCGTTCACCAGCCTGTCCTTCGCCGATTCCCGCACCACCGGCTACAACGAGAGCCGCTTCCAGTTCGGCAACCTTCAGGTCTCGGGCCAGGCGCAGTTCGGACCGTATTCGTTCGCGAACGCCAACCTCACCGTGCAGGCGACACGGCAGCAGACACTCGTCTACGCCGACGACGGATTCGTCACGACATCCAGCGGCGGTGCGTCCTTCCAGCACATCCGCGCGTTCGGCGTGCGCCGGCTTCGCTACACGGCGCTGTTCAACGCCTACAACCAGCAACTGAATTCGCGGCTGTACGGGGACATCAACGCACCGATCGAGCGCATCACGTGGGCGTTCGAACAGCGACTCGACTACACGATCGGGCGCCTCGATTTCCGGGCGTCGCTGCGCTGGGCCGAGATCGATGGCAAGAAAAATGCTTTGATGTTCTTCCGGGTCAATCGGCAGTTCGGCAGCTTCTGATGCGGCGGCCATCCTTCTCAACAGCAGGAATGCGGATGATGCGGCGTTCCAGATTCAAGAGTGGCAGTGGGTGGTTTCGCGCGGTCGCCATCGCGGCCGTGGTCGCCGCGTCGTCCCTGTTCGTCGGCATCGAGGAGGCGGGCGCCGAGTACGGTGACGTAGTCATCAACAATCACTCGGACAAGGCCGGCATGCGGCCGGTCGTCTTTCCGCACTGGTTCCATCGCGTGCGCTTCCGCTGCAAGGTGTGCCACGCCGACCTCGGCTTCAAGTTCCAGGCCGGCGGCAACGACATCAACATGGTGAAGATCATCGACGGCCAGTTCTGCGGCGCCTGTCACAACGGCGAGATCGCCTGGGGAGTCGAGAGCTGCAGCCTGTGCCACTCGAGCAATCCGGGCACACCGACCCACGTGCACGAGAGCACGACGCAGCGGCTCGGGCCGACCGAACCGCAGCGCAGGAACTGACGAGGGTGACGCGATGATCGACACGAGGAGGACAATTGCCGCGATCGGCGCAGGCCTCGGCATCGTCGGCCTCGTGATCGCCGGCCCGGTGCTGGCGCAGGAAGGCGGCAAACCCGTCTACGACAAGGCCTGTGTCGTCTGCCACGGCAGCGGCGTGGCCGGCGCTCCACGGTTCGGCAACGCGCAGGACTGGAGTGCGCGCATCACCAAGGGCAAGGCGGCGCTGTACAAGGTCGCGCTCGAAGGCAATCTGAAAGGCATGCCGCCCCGGGGCGGTCGCAGCGACCTGTCCGACGCCGAGGTGCGTGCCGCCGTCGACTACATGGTGGCCGCGGCCGGACCGTCGTCCCCCGCACCCGCCGTACCGGCGGCGACGGTCGCTCCGCCGAAGGCCGCAGCGGCACCGAAGGACAAACAGGCGGCACCCACTGCGGCCGCCGCGCCTGCGGCGCCGGTGCCGAGGTCGGCCAGCGCGACCGCACCGGGGGCCGGCGCGTCGACGCCGGCGACACCGGCCGGCGGCGCGACCGCCGGGGCTCGCGCCGATACGGCCGCGCCGGCCGCGGCGACACCCGCGACACCCACCACAGCGGCGACACCGGCCACGCCACCACTGGCATTGGTGACGCCACCAACACCCGGCGGTGGTCCCGGTGGCACGTCGGGTGATGCCGCGGCCGAGGTGAATGCGTTCAATCGCCTGTTGCGTCCGGTCGGCAAGCGCAATGCGCCGCCGACCGAGGACGGCATCCACGATCCGGCCAACGACGGCACGGCGCAGTTGCAGCCGCCGCTGACCGCGTTCGCCAAGCTGCCGCGGGCCAACGCGGGCAACCGGATCAACTGGGTCGCCGCACTCGCCGAGAACAAGATCCAGCCTCGCTGGGATCGCAGCGATCCGAAGGCGCAGGCGGTGGTGATGGACATGAACATCGTGCGCGAGGTCAAGGGGTCGATGCCCGACGTCCTCTATCCCCACAAGCAGCACACCGAATGGCTCGACTGTTCCAACTGCCATCCGGCGATCTTCGTGCCGCAGAAGGGTGCCAATCAGATCAGCATGGCCTCGATCCTCCTCGGCCAGAAGTGCGGCGTGTGCCATGGCAAGGTGGCCTTCCCGGTGTCGGAATGCCGGTTGTGCCATTCGCAGAAGAAGGAAACCGTCGCCGCGCAGAAGACGGAGGGCAAGCGATGAAGGGACCAGGCATCGCGGTGGCCGCGTCGCTGTTCGCGGTGATGGCGTGGGCGCAGTCCGTCGATCGTGCGACCGTCGAGCAGAAGGAGGCGTTCGTCCGCCGGCTGCTCGATGATTCGCCGGCCGGCCGTCGTGTGGTCGACAGTGGTCATGGCGAGGCGATCGGGTTGCTCGAACGCGCCCGCAACCAGCACCGTGCCGCCCAGGCGGAGATGTCCTCGGGCAATCTCGCCGCCGCCGACCGCGCGCTCAACGAGGCGCTGTGGAGTGCCGGCAAGGCCCGCCAGATCGTGCCCGATCCGATGGACAGGACCATCCTCGACCGGTTCCAGAACGCGCGCCTGCGCGCGGGCGTGGAATCGCTGCGCGCCGCCTACGATCGCCACCTGCGCCGCGTCCGCGGTCCGGGTGCCGCGGTCGAGGGCGAGTTCGACCGTGTCGATGCATTGGTGGCCGAGGCGGGCACGTTGGCCGATGCGGAGATGCTGGTGCAGGCCAATCGCGCACTGCAGAACGCCGAGCGCGAGCTGATGGAGCAGTTGAACTCGCTGCTTTCGGCCACCACGTTCCGATACACCGAGCGCTTCGAGAATCCCGCCGATCAGTACGCCTACGAGCTCGATCGGAACACGAGCTACGGCGAGCTGGTGCCGATCGCCCTGGCCGAGTACCGCCCGCCGAACGAGTCGCTGAAGTCGATCTCGGCGCATGTCGAGCGCGGCAACCAGTTGCGCGCCGAGGCGCAGCAATCGGCCGGCCGCAAGGACTTCCGTTCGGCATTGCGGCAGGTGCGTGCGGCGACCGCGGAACTGCAACGGGCACTCGCGGTCGCCGGTCTGGTCGTTCCACGCGAGGCACCGGCCGAACGGATCGCCGAGGAACGCCAGTGAAGCATGGGCTGCTGGCGACGATCCTCGGCTGTGCGCTGTCGTCCGCCGCGGTCGGCCAGGATGCGCCGGCGCCCGATCGGGCGCGACTGGAATCGCGCCTGCTGGCGGTCGGTCTGCTGATCGAACAGTCGACCGCGGCGCGCCAGATCGACTCGAGCGGCGATGCACGTGCGGTCGAGCGACGCAACCGCGCCCGCGACCTGCACCGTCAGGCGCAGCAGGCGTTCAGCAGCGGGGACCTGGCACTGGCCGGCCGGCTGCTGCCCGAGGCGAGCGCGATGATGTTCGAGGCGGTGCGGCTGGCCGCGCCGGAACAGGTCACCGGCGAGAAGCAGCGCGGCGACTTCGAAGCCCGCCTGGAGAGTGTCCGCTCGCTGCTGGCGGCACAGAAGCGGATCCAGGCCGAGAAGCCCGACACGCCCGGCGCGCGGGAAGCCAGCACGTCGGTCGAGAGGATGATCGCGGAGGCGCAGTCGATGGCCGGGGCCGCCAGACTGGTGGAAGCCAAGGCCCGGATCGATCAGGCGTATCTCGTCGCGAAGGCCTCGATCAGTTCACTTCGCGCCGGCGACACGCTGGTCCGTTCGCTGAATTTTGCGACCAAGGAAGAGGAATTCCGCTACGAAGTCGATCGCAACGACACCCACCGGATGCTGATCCGGCTGCTGCTGGACGGACGGCGTGCCGACGCGACGATCGACTCGATGGTGCAGGGATTCGTCGACAAGGCGGCCTTGCTGCGACAGGACGCCGATTCCGCGTCGTCGCGAGGTGACTTCGGCAACGCGATCCGGCTGCTCGAGCTGTCGACGGCCGAACTCGTGCGCGCGATCCGGGGTGCCGGCGTGTTCATTCCCGGTTGAGTCGAAGCGGCCTGGATGTGCACCCTTCGTCCCGCGCTCGATCGCCGCATCCGGTGCGCGCCGCCGTGCTGGGCGTCGTGCTGCTGCTCGTCGTCGCCGGGGCCGGTGCCGACGACTCGCGGCGCTGGCTCAGGCTCGCCGACGACGGTCTGCACGATCCGGCGAATCCAGGCACCCGCCAGCTGCAGGAACCCGGTGACGCATTGTCACGGCTCGCGCCCGATACCGCCGGCAACCAGGTCCGCTGGGTCGAGGCGTTGTCACGAGGCCAGATCAGTCCGCGGGCGAACCTGCGGCCGGACACGCCGATCCAGCTGCGCGAGGACGACATCCTGCTCAATCTGCATGGCGGCACACCGATCGTCCGTTTCCCTCATCGGCAGCACACGCTCTGGCTCGACTGCTCGAACTGCCACGACGTTCCGTTCCTGCCCAAGGCCGGGGCGAACCGGCTCAGCATGGAGCGCATCCTGCACGGCGAGCAGTGCGGCCTGTGTCACGGTGCCGTGTCGTTTCCGCTCACCGAATGCAACCGCTGCCACAGCGTGTCCCGGCTCTCGCCGCTGCCGGCGAACGTCCGGCGTCCCGACGCCGCGGGCGGCGCAGGCGCCGCTGGATCGCCGCGATGAGGGCATCGGCCGCGCGCCCTTCTCGCCGACGGGTCGGTCGACTCGTCGCGTCGCTGCTCGTGGCGGCCACGGCCTTCGTCGCGCAGCCCCCGCTGCAGGCGGAGTACGCCGACGTGGTGATCAACAACCGCTCCGAGAAGGAGGGCGTGCGGCCAGTGATCTTTCCGCACTGGTTCCACCGCGTCCGTTTCCGCTGCAAGGTCTGCCACTTCGAGCTCGGGTTCAAGATGCGGGCCGGTGGCAACGACATCCGGATGAACGACATCAGCAACGGCCGCTTCTGCGGTGTCTGCCACAACGGCGACCTGGCCTGGGGTGCGGAGCGCTGCGATCTCTGCCATTCGGGCAAGCCCGGCCTGACCACGGGAATCCGCGGCGGGCACGAAACCATGGGTCCGGGTCGGTATTGAACGCCCGCCGACGCGCCGGAGCCGGTCGATGAGCGACGAGCGACCGCGCCGCGTGCTGCCCAGGACGATCGCCTCGTGGCTGCTGCTCGCGGGCGCGGCGGTGATGGGGATGGCCTGCTCGGGGATCATCGAGGAGGCGCGGCGAAGCTCGCTGGAACCGGCACCATCGGCGCGACTGGCGGGTGCGGTCTCGCTGCCGTCGGCCTTCACGGTCCAGGGCGCCCGCCAGGGCGCGATCGGCGGCGCCGGTGTGGTCGTCCCCTCGGGTGTGTTGCCGTTCGTCCGCTTCACGCGTCCGACGGCGGTGAGTGCACGCGGAGGTGACTTGTACGTCGCCGACGCGGTGCTGGCCGGGGTCTACCGCTACGACTTCGCCACCACACTCGCGGTGCGCCTGACCGGCGTGCCGTACCAGCCCGACATCCAGCTGAAGGTGCTGGCCGACCGGACGCTGCTGGTGGTCGACGGTGTCGGCCGTCGGGTCGTCCGTGTTGCACCCGATGGCCGGCCGGTCCAGGATCTCGGCGGCGGGCCGATCGAGCTCGGCCGACCGGTGGATGTCGCCGGCGACGATGGTCGCGGACGGATCCTGATCGCCGACGGCCTGCTGCGCCAGATCCTCGAATACAACCCCGCCGGACGCGGCTGGCGGATCGTGCCGCTGCGCGGCGACGACACGATCCAGGTCACGTCGATCAGCGCGATCGCGGTGGGATCCCGTGCCTTGTACGTCGCCGATCCGGCGTGCCGGTGTGTGCTGATGGTCGCGGCCGACGGTCGCATCGTCGGTCGCATCGGCGCCGGCGAAGTCGATCAGGTGGCTGGCATGGACGTCGATCCGGCAGGGCGTCTGTTCGTCGCCGACAACGGTGACCGGATGCTCAAGCTGTTCGTCGACGGCCGGCTGACGCAGAGTTTCACTTACCGGTCACTCGGGGTCTCCGAGGTCGGTGACCTCGAAGTCGACGACACGTTGCTGGTGATGAGTGATCCGGCAGCCGGCGTGGTCGAGGTGCGCCGGATCGCGCCGCGACGGGCCGGACAGGGGGCGCAGTGACCGCGCCGCGCGGCGCCCGATTCGGCGCACCGGAAGCGCCCGGCGGCGAACCGGCGGCGCGATCGCCGCGGTGGCCCGTGTGGCTCGGCGGCGCGCTGCTGTCGTGGGGCCTGCTGGCCGGATGTGCATCGGAGCCCAAGGCGCTGCGCCTGGTCGCCGACGGCGGATCGCAGCGCCTGTTGTGGCCGCAGGCACCGGAGGTGCCGCGGTATCTGTACGCCGGCCAGCTGACCGGGGAACAGAATTTCCTCGCGCCGAATGGCGCGGGGGACGGCCGCTTCAAGGCATTCCTGCACTGGGTGGCCGGACTGGTCGGCGGCGAGGACCCACCGGTCGTGCTGCAACGGCCGCAGAGCGGTGCCGTCGATCGCGCGGGACGGATCTTCGTCACCGACGCGAGTCGCCGCGCACTGTTCGTGTTCGATGCAGCGGCCGGCGAACTGAAGGTCTGGGAGAAAGCCGAGGGTTTCGCGAATTTCGAGTCTCCGGTCGGGGTGGCGGTCGGTCCGAATGGCACGGTCCTGGTCAGCGACGCTCAACTCGGCATCGTCGCGCGGCTCGATGCCGCCGGTGAACCGCAGGTCGCGATCGGGCGCGGTGAACTGCAGCGACCCACCGGTCTCGCCTGGGACGTGCGGGCCGATCGCATCTACGTGGCCGACACCCAGGCCCACGCGATCAAGGTGTTCGATTCGAGCGGGCGGCTGCTCGGCACCTTCGGTCGCCGCGGCGACGGGCCGGGCGAGTTCAACTACCCGACGTTCCTGGCGCTGCAGGGCGACGAACTGTTCGTCAGCGACTCGATGAACCATCGGGTGCAGGTGCTCGACGCGGCGAGCGGCGGGCATCGGCGCTCGTTCGGCGAGCGTGGCCTGTACGTCGGCAACCTGGTGCGCCCCAAGGGTGTCGCGATCGACCGCGAGCGCAACGTCTACGTCGTCGAGTCCTACTTCGATCACCTGCTGGTCTTCGATCGGCGCGGCGATTTCCTGCTCGGCTACGGCGGCGTCGGTCGCGACCCGGGCAAGTTTTACCTGCCGGCCGGCGTCTGGACCGACGACCGTGACCGGATCTTCGTCGCCGACATGTTCAACGGCCGCGTGATGGTCTTCCAGTTCCTGGGTGGAGGCGCCGATGGCGAGCCTTGAGCACTCGAGCCTGCGCCGCGGCGTGGTCGGGGTGCTGGTGCTGGCCGCGCTGGCACTGGTGACGCTGGCCGGTCGCGCCGAGAAGGTGCCGGATGTGCGCAACACCCGGCACAACCTGTCGGCCACCGGACCGGGAACGGTCCACGCACAGAGTGAGTCGCAGGTCTGCGTGTTCTGCCACACGCCGCATGCCGCCACGCCGGGGGCGGTCCCGTTGTGGAACCGCAATCTGTCCGGCGCCACCTACACGCCGTACACGTCGTCGACGCTCGATGCCAATGCGATCCAGGGCGCGCTCGACCAGCCGGGCGGCAGTTCCAAGCTCTGCCTGTCGTGCCACGACGGCACGATGGCGATCGGCAACGTCAACGTGCTCAACGGCCAGGTCGGCAGCACGCCGGGTTCCGTGTCGATCCCGATGACCGGGACCGGTGCGGGCGGCACGATGCCCGAGGGCGCGGGTACCGGCACCGGGTTCACGCGCAATCTCGGCGTCGACCTGACCAACGACCATCCGATCTCGCTCGGCTTCACCCGCGCACTCGCCGAGCGCGATGGCGAGCTGCGTCCGGTCGACGCCACGCAGCGCTGGCCCGCGGGCAGCGGCACGGTGATCGGTGTGCGCGGACCCGGCTACAAGCCCCAGCTGCCGCTCGAGCCGACGGGCTCCGGCGGGACCGGCCAGGTGCAGTGTGCGAGCTGCCATGACCCGCACCTGCGGGAGACCGACCTCGCCAAGGGCAACCAGAAGTTCCTGCGTGCGAACCGCTTCCAGGAAGCGCCGCCGACCGGCAACCACAACACGACCGGAGACATCATCTGCCTGTCGTGCCACGACAAGAACGGCACCGGAGCGAGCTGGGCATTCTCGGCGCATGCGAACCCGCTGGTCGCGACACAGTCGTACAACACGCCGGCGGCAACCCAGCGCGAGTTTCCCGCCGGCATGCCGGTGTGGCGCGCGTCGTGCCTGAACTGCCACGACACCCACACCGTGCCCGGTTCGCGCCGGCTGCTGCGCGAGGGAACCGACAGTCCGGTGACCCCCAAGAGCGGCGGCAATCCGGCGCTCGAGCAGACCTGTTATCAGTGCCACACCGATGCCGCCACCAGCATCGTGACGCCGGCGACGACGGTGCCGAACATCCGCGGCGACTTCCAGCTGCCCAGGCACATGCCGATCACGACACTCGAGCAGGCGGCCGGCAGCGAAGTGCACGAGCCCGGCGGCAACTTCAGCGACGGGGGTCTCGTCGACTGCGCCGGGCCGGCGAACCGCTGCGGCGCCGACCTGGTCGAATCGCGCGATCGTCTCGGCGTGGTCAACCCCGCGAACCGACACGCCGAATGCACCGACTGCCACAATCCGCACCGCGTGGTGAAGTTCCGCAACTTCACCGGCAACCCGCCGGGCAACCTCGCCGGCGCGCCGGATCCGGCGGGTACCCATCGTCATGACGATTCACCGGGCTACGTGCACAGCAACGTCGCCTCCGGCGTGCTGCGCGGCACGTGGGGTGTCGAGCCGATCTACGGTTCGGCGTCGTTCCAGTCGCTGCCGACCAGTTATCTGGTCAAGCGTGGCGATCCCGGCGCCAGCGCGGATACCGCCGCGACCGCGCCGTTCGTCACCCGCGAATACCAGGTCTGCCTGAAGTGCCACTCGGACTATGGCTACAGCGACAACAACGCCTATCCGATCGGCAATCGACCGTCGCTCGGTGCGCCGGGCACGCCACCGGGCACCAACGGCCTCGAGCAGTACACGAACCAGGCCAAGGAGTTCCAGGCACCGCCGACCCACCGCGGCGAGACGACAACCATCGACTCCGGTGCGTCCACGCAGTACAGCGAGAACAACCATCGGTCGTGGCATCCGGTCATCGATTCGACCGGGCGGACCGGCCCGATCCGCGGCGGCGGGTCGGACATTAGCGGCAACTGGCGGCTGCCGTGGCGCAACGGCGTCGGCACACAGACGATGTACTGCAGCGATTGCCACGGCTCCAGCGTCGCCTCGGCGACCTCGGTGGTGCCCGACGGCGGTGACAACGGCAATCCCTGGGGGCCCCACGGATCGACCAACGACTTCGTGCTCAAGGGGCAGTGGAACACCGGCACCGGCACCGGCCAGGCTTCGACCGGGCTGTGTTTCAAGTGCCACGACTACGACGTCTACACCGGCAATCGCGAGGCACGGACCGGCTTCTGGATCTCCGAGGACCGGGCCTCGGACAAGGACGGCCACGCGATCCATCGCGACAAGATCGACGGCAACCGGATGAAGTGCAACTGGTGCCATGCCGCGGTTCCGCACGGCTGGAAGAACAAGGCATTGCTGGTCAACCTGAACGACGTCGGTCCCGAGGCCGGCCTGCCCGAAGGTACCGAGGTCCGGCGCAACACCAGCGCGCCGTTCAGCCAGGCGCCGTACTACATGAACGCGATGCTCAAGATCCTGAACTTCCGTCCCAGTGGTCAATGGGTGATCACCGCCTGCGGCTCGCGCGGTGGACCCAATGGCGGCAACGGACAGTCGGGACGCGAGTGGATGCGCGAGGGATCGGAAGCATGCACGAATCCGCCCTGAGCGGTCACGCGTCGAAGGCCGGGCCCCCACGCGGGCCGGCGGCCGCATCCGTACCGGCAGCCGCGTCGACGCGTGCCGGCGCCGTCGATCGGTGGCTGCGCGCAATCGCGTCGCTGAAGCTGACCGCGGTGCTGATCGTCGCGCTGGCGATCGCGATCGCGTGGTCGTTCGAGACCGATGTGCCCGCCACCTACAGCCTGGCCGCGCCGCTCGTGCTTCTCGCGGCCAACCTGCTCGCCGCGATCGCGACCCATCCGACCTTCCGGCACCAGGCGGCCCTGCTCGTGTTCCACGTCGGGCTGATCGCCGTGCTGCTGCTGATCGCGATCGGTCGCCTGACCTACCTGCAGGGTCGTGTCGAGCTGTCGCAGGGCGAGTGGTTCGATGGCGTGATCGACGCGCGCCAGGCCGGCCCCTGGCATCCCGGCGATGTGTCGAGGGTCGCGTTCACCCACGACGGGTTCGAGATCGACTACGCACCCGGCTTGCGCCGGGGCCCGACCCGCAACCCGATCCGGTGGCGCGACGAGGACGGCGTGACGCGGCGCGTGGTGATCGGCGACCAGGTGCCGCTGACCATGCACGGTTACCGCTTCTACACCTCGGCCAACAAGGGCTTCGCGCCGCGGTTCGTCTGGATGCCCGCGGTCGGCGCTCCGGTGCGCGGCACCGTGCACCTGCCGCCGTACCCGGTGTTCCAGTTCGGACAGGAAGTGGAATGGAACTTGCCTGGGAGCTCCACGCCGGTTCATATCCGGCTGGAGGATGCCTCGATGCTGATCGATCCGTGGGCCAGCGGCACGTTCCGCAAGCCGTCGGATCCTCGCCTGACGATCGAGATCGACGGTGAGGTCCACCGGCTGCGGCCGGGTGAACACACGGCGCTCGCCGGCGGGACGCTGCACTACGAGGAACTCTCGACCTGGATGGGGTACACGGTCCACTACGACCGGACGATCCACTGGCTGCTGGCCGCGAGCCTGTTGTCGGTCGGTGCGCTGGCGTGGCACCTGCGCTTGCGTTTCCTGCGCCACCCGTGGGCGCCGGCCTGACGCGATGAACCTCGAATCACTCGGCCTGTGGATGGCCCTCGTCGCCTACGTGCTCGCGGGCAGCGCCGCGATCATCGGTGTGTTCCTCGGGCGGCGGCCCGGACCCGTGATGCTGGGACTGCTGTCGGCGGCGCTTGTTCTACACGCCCTGGCGATCGGCCTGCGCTGGGAACGGGTCAGACACGGACCGTTCGTCACCATGTTCGAGATCCTGTCGAGCAACATCTGGAGCCTCGCGCTGTGTTTCGCGCTCGCCTGCTGGCGCTGGCCGGCGATCCGCGCGGCGGCCGCGGTGGTGATGCCGATCCTGTTCGTGATGATGGGCTGGCTGCTGCTGACCAATCCGGCCGACGGACATTTCCCGCCGACCTACCGGACCGTCTGGCTGTACGTACATGTCGGCCTCGGCAAGGTGTTCCTCGGTGCGGTGCTGGTCGCCGTCGGCATCGCCGGCGTGATCCTGCTGCGCTCGCTCGGCATCACGGGGCGCGGGCTCGACTCGATGCCCGCCGACGATCGCCTCGACGACCTCGCGTTCCGCCTGATGGCGATCGGCCTGGTCTTCGAGACCTTGATGCTGATCACCGGCGCGATCTGGGCACAGGACGCGTGGGGCCGGTATTGGGCATGGGATCCGCTCGAGACCTGGGCGCTGCTGACCTGGCTGTCGCTGGCATTTGCATTGCACATGCGGTTGGCCGCGCGCGTGCCACCGAGGGTCGGTGCCGGACTGATCGTCACCGTGTTCGCGTTCGCGTTCCTCACCTTCTTCGGCATTCCGTTCGTCTCCACCTCGCCGCACAAGGGGGCCGTGTGACACTGTTCCGACCGATGCCCGCACCAGCGGCGGCGACCGGTGCGGCCGCTCCGCTGCCCGGTCCGCGGCGGTTTGCCGGTGCGACCGTCGAACCGGACGTCGCCGCGGGGCAGGCCGTCCGGTGGCAGCGGCTGGCGATGGCGGCGCTGCTGGTCGCCGGGTTCGCCGCCGCGGTCCTGGTCGCGATCCGGTTGCTCCCGGCACCGGTGTCCCGATCATGGTTCACTTCGGCGCTCGTGATCCACGTCAACCTGGCCATCGGCGTCTGGTTGAGTGCATTGCTCGTCGCCACCTGGCGCCAGCGGATCGGCGGGTCGGTGCTCGGCGGCCGGGTGGCAGTGGGCGGGGCCGCGGCCGGCGCGGCGCTGCTGGTGCTGGGTGTGGTGTTCGACCCCGCACCACCGATCCTCAGCAACTACGTGCCGTCGACGACAAGCCCGTGGGTGCAGGCCGGACTCGTGCTGTACTGGACGTCGATCGCCGTTGCCGCGCTCGACACGCTGGCCGCGTGTGCATTGAAACGACCGTGCCCGCCGCACCGCCGGGAGGTGGTCTGGTCGACGCTGCCGGTGTTGCTTGCACTCGGCATCGCCATCGTCACCGCGTCGCGCCTGCCTGCCGACCGTGCGCTGGCGGAGGTCGCCGAGTCGCTGTTCTGGGGACCCGGGCATCTGATGCAGTTCGCCTACGCCTGGCTCGCCGCATTCGCGTGGATCCGGCTCGCGGGAGCGTCCTCGTCGCAGCCGTGGATGCGCGCGGGTCTCGTGCTGACGATCCTCCCTGCGATCGTCGGCGTGTGCATCGAGTTCGCCTGGGCACCCGGTACGCCGTCGTCGCGATTCGCCTACACGCTGCTGATGGCCTGCGGCTCATGGCCCGGTCCGGCGTGGATCGTGATCGGCCTGTGGCGTGATCGCCATCGAGGTCGCATCCGTACGTCGTATCCGGCCCGACTCGCCGCCGTGGTTTCGATCGGCCTGTTTGCGCTCGGCATGCTGCTGGGCATCTGGATCGACGGCCAGACGATGACGATTCCAGCGCACTACCACGCCACGGTCGGCGCGGCGACGACCGCCTGGCTGGCCCTGATCGCGTCGTCGAAGACGCAGCGCAGCGGGACGGATGCCGGCGCGGGCCCTGTCGCCGCGATCGTCTACGGCCTCGGCGCGGCGGTCCTGGTCGCCGGATTCGCCTGTTTCGGCGTGCTCGGTGTTGCGCGCAAGTCCGACCTGATCGTCGCCGGCTCGGAACTGATCACACGGCTGGCCGGCGCGATGACCGGGGTCGGCGCCGCGTGCATGGTGGGTGCGGTGATCGTGATCGTGCTGCCGCGGATCGTCCCCTCGCACAGGGCGCGCCGATTGCCGGCCGGACTCTGGGGGGATCGGTGATGGGGCGACGGGTCGACGGGCTGTCTTGGTCGCCGCCGTCGGATCGGCGTCCGGGTGTGTTGATCACCTCGGCGCTTGCCACGCTGCTGTTCGGCGGGATGCTCGCCTGGACCGCGCAGCCGTCGGTGCCGAGCGCGCCGCCTGCCTCGCGTGGCCATGCCCGCGAGGCCGCCGATCGCGAGGTTCGATCCCGCTTCCAGCAGGGCGTGATGATGCTCCATGCCGGTCGCCACGATCACGCGCTGACCGCGTTCCATCGTGTGCTGGAACTGGCCCCCGATCTGCCCGAAGCCCACGTCAACACCGGATTCGCGTTGCTCGGCGCCGGTCGCCTGGCGGCGGCACGCGGCTTCTTCGAGAGTGCGATCGAACTGAACCGCGACCAGCTGAACGCGTACTACGGCCTCGGGGTCGCGTTGGAAGCAACCGGCGATCTGGAAGGAGCGATTGGTGCGATGCGTTCGTATGTCCATCTCGCCCGGCCCGACGATCCGTACCGCCGCAAGGCGGAGGCGGCCCTGTGGGAATGGCGGACGCGGACGGCGCAGCGGGCGGCCGAGCGTGGCGGCGGTTCGCCGGGACGAGGTCCTTAGTCTTTCTGGTTTCCCCTTGGTCGTCCTGGTGTCCTGTGGTTGTCGTGTGCGTGCAGAGAGTGTGCTGTGAGTGTGCTGTCCGTGTGCCGTCGCGCGGGTGATGGCACGTCGCTTGCTCGACAGAATCGATCCATGAGTGCGTACCGCTCGCCTTCTCCGCCTCGACGCCCCGCCGCGGGACCTGCCACCGCGCGGACGTCCGGCCTGACACCGGCCGCCGTGCATGCCGAGGCGGGACGCCTGGTGCCCGCGTTCGCCGCGATCGCCACCGTGTCCTGCGTGTCCGGGCTCGCGATCGGATTCTTCGCCGATCCGGCGCGACAGACGGCACTGGACTCGCTGCGCATCGTGTATCTGCATCTGCCCGCGTTGTGGGTCGCGGTCGTGTTGTACCTCGCCTTCCTGTTCTGGTCGGCGCTCGGCTGGTGGACGCGGCAGCAACTGGCGACGATGGCCGCGCGTGCCGTGGTGCCGACCGGGGCGATCTTCGGCTTTCTCGCGATCTGGACCGGCTCGCTCGGTGGCAAGCCGGCCAGCGGCACCTGGTGGACCTGGGACCCCCGGGTATGTGCGATCGCGGTGCTGGTCGCCTGCCAGGTCGCGTGGCTGCTCGTGCAGACGTTGCTGGACAGCGGTCCCCTGGCCGATCGGCTCGGCGCGTCGCTCGCCGTGGCGGGTCTGCTGCTCGCACTGGCGGTCCAGTCGTGGGTACCCGCGCCGGTCGGGCTCGGGGCGCCCGCCTGGCGCCCGGTCGCCGACTCGCTTCGCGCCGGCACCACGATGCACGCGGGCATGCTGGTGACCGCGTTCGGCTTCTGGGCCTACAGCGTGGCGATCGTGCTGTGGCGACTGCGTGCGCTGATCCTCGAAGCGCAACGGCAGTCGACCTGGGCCGTCGGCCAGCCGGCGAGGCACGGATGAACTGGGGCGGATGGGCCGAGTGGTCGGCGCTCGGCGGCCATGTGATCTACGTCTGGGCCGCCTACGTGGTGACCGCCGGCGTGCTGGTGATCGAGACCCTGCTGGTCGCGTTGCGCAGCCGGAACATCCGGCGTTTCCTGAACGAAGATCCGGCCACCGCCGACGCGCATGACCCGCCGCCGGCGCAAACCGCGGACCAGGCACCGTGATCGCCGAAGCCGGACACTTCGCGTTGATCCTGGCCTTCTGCATCGCGCTGGTCCAGGCGGTCGTGCCACTGGTCGGCGCGGCGCGCGGCAAGCCGCGTTGGATGGCGATCGCCGCGCCGGCGGCACAAGCCCAGGCGTTGCTCGTCGTGGCATCGTTCGCCGCGCTCGGCTGGGCGTTCGCCGGCAACGACTTCTCGGTGCGCTACGTGGCTGGCCATTCGAACACCGGGTTGCCGCTCGAGTATCGCCTCGCGGCGATCTGGGGCGGCCACGAGGGGTCGATGCTGCTGTGGATGCTGATGCTCTGCGGCTGGAGCAATGCGGTTGCATTCGCGGCCCGGCGACTGCCGCCGACGCTGGTCGCCCGTGTGCTGGGGGTGCTCGGCATCGTCGCGGCCGGGCTGCTCGCGTTCATCCTGTTCGCCTCCAACCCGTTCCTGCGCGTGTTCCCGGCGCCCACCGAAGGGCGTGAACTGAACCCGCTGCTGCAGGACCCGGGGATGATCTTCCATCCGCCGCTGCTGTACATGGGTTATGTCGGCTTCTCGGTGGTGTTCGCATTCTCGATCGCGGCGCTGCTCGAGGGCCGGCTCGATGCCGCCTGGACCCGATGGACCCGCCCGTGGACGACCGCGGCCTGGGCCTGTCTCACCGCCGGGATCGCACTCGGCAGCTTCTGGGCCTACTACGAACTGGGATGGGGAGGCTGGTGGTTCTGGGATCCGGTCGAAAACGCCTCGTTCATGCCGTGGCTCGCCGGCACGGCACTGATCCATTCACTCGCGGTGACCGAGAAGCGCGGGTTGTTCAAGAGCTGGACCGTATTGCTCGGCATCTGTGTGTTCGGCCTGAGTCTGATGGGCACGTTCCTCGTCCGCTCGGGTGTGCTGACTTCGGTGCACGCGTTCGCGACCGACCCGCGCCGGGGGGTGTTCATCCTCGCCTACCTGACGCTGGTGATCGGTGCGTCGCTGCTGCTCTTCGCGTGGCGTGCGCCGCGGCTGGCGGGTGACGCACGCTTCCACCCCGTGTCGCGCGAGGCCGCGTTGCTGGTCAACAACGCGCTGCTGTTCGCGGCCCTCGGCGCGGTGATGCTGGGCACGTTGTATCCGCTCGTGGTCGATGCGCTGGGCCTGGGCAAGCTGTCGGTGGGTCCGCCGTACTTCGAGGCGGTCTTCGTGCCGCTGATGGTGCCGGTGGTGCTGCTGACCGGCATCGGTCCGTTGCTGCGCTGGCGCGCCGAGCCGGCGGCGCCGCTGTGGCGCCGGCTGCGATCGCCATTGCTGCTCGTCGCCGCGGGTGCACTCGTCGTTCCGGTCGCGACCGGTAATGGCGGCGCGATGACGGCGCTGGGCCTCGGGCTCGCCGGGTCGATATTCGCCGGCGCCGGGCTCGCGATCCTGCCGCGCCTGCGCAGTCGTCCGCCGGCGCGCTGGCCCGAGGTCCTGCCGCGGGCGTTCGTCGGCATGATCGTCGCCCACGTCGGCCTGGCCGCCTTCGTCCTCGGAGTCACGGTGTCGCGGACCTACGAGACAACGGCCGAGGTGCCGTTGCGGGCCGGTGAACAGGGGCGGCTCGCCGGCTTCGACTTCCTGTTCGAGTCGATCGGCGAGGTCAACGGCCCGAACTACCTGGCCGCCCGGGCGACCGTGCGGGTTCTCCGCGATCAGCAGCCGGCTTCGGTGCTGCATCCCGAGAAACGTCTGTACAAGGCCTCGGGCATGCCGATGACCGAGGCCGCGATCGACGCGACACTGACACGTCACCTCTATGTCGCACTGGGAGAAATGGTCGGCTCGGACCAGTGGCTGGTCAGGATCCAGCACAAGCCGCTGATCGGCTGGATCTGGGGCGGATGTGTCGTGATGGTCGTCGGCGGGGTGCTCGCCTGCACGGATCGTCGCTACCGCGTCGCGTCGCGCGCACAACGGGTGCTGGTCGACGCGACGCCGGCACCATCGGCGGCGGGCTGATGTCACCGCGTCCAGGCCGTCACGTGCGGGAGGGTTCGCGGGCGGGTTTCCGGCCGCGAGGGGAGGATGGGATCCCACGCGCTGCCGGCACGGCGCGCCGGCTCGCGGCGATCGGTGCGCTGATGCTCGTGCTGGGCGCGGCCGTGGCGCAGGAAACCACCGGCAGTCCGCCGGCTTCACGCAATGCCGCACTCGAGCAGCGTGTCGAGCGGATCGCCTCGGTCCTGCGTTGCCTGGTCTGTCAGAACCAGACGATCGCGGACTCACATGCCGAACTGGCGATCGACCTGAAGAACCAGATCCGCGAACAGCTCGCCCGGGGCGGCAGCGAACGGTCGGTGATCGACTACATGGTGGCGCGCTACGGCGACTTCGTGCTCTACAAGCCGCCGCTGCGCACGCACACCATCCCGCTGTGGTTCGGACCGGCCGGCTTCGCACTGGTCGCCGCGGTGGCGGTGGCACTGGTGCTCCGTCGCCGGTCGTACGACAACAGCCGGCCTGCGGCGCTCGACACCGGCGAACGCGAGCGGCTCGCCCGCCTGATGGCCTCTGACGACGCCCAGGCGCAGCGACGATGATCACGTTCGTGCTGGTCATCGTCCTGGTGACGTTCGCCGCGCTGACGTGGATCCTGCATCCGCTGCTGTCGCGCGACCGCTCCGCTGCGCCGGGGGCCGTGCCGGATGCGGCTGCGACGAGTCTGGCCTGGCTGGCCGAGGACTTGCGCACGATCGAACAGGAGGCGCGCGACGGTGGAATCGACGGCGCGACGCTGGTGCAGTCGCGCGTGGAGCTGCAACGCCGGATGCTCGACGAGGCGGAGCGAAGCGAATCGCCGCGGCTCGCCGACGCGCCTCGACGATCGTGGCCGCTGGCCGCCGCCTTGCTGCTGGGTGTGCCGCTGGCCGGTGGATTGCTGTACCTGCACCTGGGCGACACCGGCGCGTTGTCGCCCGCGCCGCCGGCCAGCGCGCGCACGGACGGTCATCCGACCAGCGAGACCCAGTTGCGCTCGATGATCGCGCGCCTGCAGGCGCGTCTGCAGGCCGATGTCGACGACGTCGAAGGATGGTCGATGCTCGCCCGTTCCACGCTGGCGCTCGGCGAGTATCGCCAGGCCGAGCAGGCGCAGCGCCGGATCGTCGACCTGAGGCCCCGTGATGCGCAGGCGTGGGCGGATCTCGCCGACGTGACCGCGCTGCTGCAAGGCAGGCGGTTCGGCGGCGAACCGATCACCGCGATCGAACGCGCGTTGTCACTCGATCCGCGACACCCGAAGGCGCTCGCGCTCGCCGCGTCGGCGGCGATCGAGCGGTCGGACCCGCGCGCCGCGATCGGCTACTGGGAACGGCTGCTTCCGCTGGTGTCGCCAGGGTCCGACTTCGAGCGCTCGCTCCGGGCGAGCATCGACCGGGCGCGTCAGTCGCCGGGCCCTGCGGGCACGGTGAGCGACTCGCGGCCGTTGGCCGAGATCAGCGGGACGGTCAGGCTGGCCTCCGGGCTGGTGCAGCGGATGTCCGCCGAGGACACGCTGCTGGTCTTCGCGCGTGCGGTCGACGGCCCGCGGATGCCACTGGCGGTGCTTCGGCGGCGTGCGGGTGATCTGCCGCTGTCGTTCCGGCTCGACGAATCGATGGCCATGGATCAACGGCACACGATCGCGTCCGCGAGCCGGATCGTGGTCACCGCCCGGATCTCGCGCAGCGGTTCGGCCGAGCCGCGCGCCGGTGACCTCGAAGGCGCCAGCGCGCCGGTGGCCGCGGGTGCACGCGACGTGGTGGTCGAGATCTCCCGCCTGATCGAGTGACCCATGCACCGGACGTGTCCCCCATGATTCTTGCCGCTTCCGGGAATCCTTCTTGAATCCGGGAAAGGCCGGGCCCGATAATGCCGAACACCCACCTGCCACTGACCACGGACCGACGCATGACCGCGCTGAAACGACTGCTGCTCCCGGTCACGGTCGCGGCCGCCACCTGCTGTCTGCCGGCGTTGTCCACGGCCGAATCGGTGCCCGCGCTGACCGTCGAAGCGCGCCGGGCGGCCGACTCGCTGATCGCGATGATCAAGGGTGAACTGGTGCAGGCGCTCGAGACCAGCGGTCCGCTCAAGGGGATCGTCGTCTGCAAGTACTCGGTGCCGGAACTGACGTCGGCGATGTCGCGGCGGACCGGCTGGAAGGTGTCCCGGGTCAGCCTGCGTACCCGCAATGCGGCGCTGGGCGTTCCCGACGCGTGGGAGCAGGCGGCGCTGCTCCGTTTCGAGGAGCGCGCCACCCGGGGCGAGAAGGCCGACGGGATGGAAGTGGCCGAAATCGTCGAGGAGCCGGCCGGTCGATTCTTCCGTTATCTGCGCGCGCTGCCCGCCGAGCCGGTCTGTGCGACCTGCCACGGTCCGCCGGCCACGTTGTCCGAGGCGGTCAAGGCGCAACTGGCTGCCGAGTATCCGTTCGACCGCGGGGCCGCCCACGATCCGGGGCTGGTCCGCGGGGCGGTAACGGTCAAGCGACCCTTGAATCCCTGACCACCCCGGCCGTGACCGGCCGGGACTTCCCGCCTGATGCGGCTGCTCGATCAGGGCCCCGGCTGCGGCCGCGCCTCCAGGAACCGCATCGCCGGCGGATGACCCGCAGCGGCGGATCGTCGCAGCCACTTGATCGCCTCGTCGGGCTCGCGTTCGACGCCGGTTCCGGCGAGGAACAGCAACGCGAGGAAATACTGGGCTTCGGCGTGTCCGCGCCGCGCCGCTTCGAAGAACCAGATCGCCGACTGGCGATCGGTGTCGGTCATGCTGCGTGCGGGCCCCTCGCCGAGCAGGTACATGCGTCCGAGCCGGAACATCGCGTCCGGGTCGTCGGCGTGTGCGGCGCGATCGAACAATCTGAACGCCCGGTCGGCATCCGCACGCACGCCTTTGCCGAGGTAGTACAGCTGGCCGAGGCGGTTCGTCGCCGCCGGACTGCCCCGGTCCGATAGCGGGCGCAGCAGCCGGATCGCCCTCACGTATCGGCCCTGGTCGATCGACTCGTCCGCCTGCTGCAATCGGGTCACATCACCCAAAGCCGGGGGCTGTGACTCGGTTGCCGACACAGCAAGACAAATGGCTCCCGAGAGTAGGAATATGAGCGCGTTCAGCTGCGTTTGCCGCAGAGTCGTCACAGGGGATTTCGGTTGGCTGTCGATTCGCGTCAACGATGCAAGAAGCGATCCCGGCACGGATATCGCTCCCCGGACGGTGATGCCTGCGTCGAAGCATTCCCGATCGATCGCGACGGGTCACCACGGGCCGACGTGGCCCGATCGGTCGGCTCGACGGAACGTCGATCGGGTCCGGCCCCCGATGTGATCGGAGCGAATCCGCCGTCACCGATGAGTGTCGCTGCCGACCAGAATCCACCCACCGCTGGGCAGGCGGACGGTGAGCCGTCCGGCCTGAGGCTGAGGACGAAGGCGATGATCGCCGTCGGCCTGTTCGTCGCCTATGTGCTGATGATCGGGATGCTGCTCGGGCGCGAGCGCATCCACATGCTCAGCATCGTCGACCAGCTCGAGGTCGTGCATCGCCACGAAGAGCTGTTGACACGCGTCAACGGGACAGTGGCGCAATCGGTGATGCTCGCCAACGAGTTCTACTTCGAGACCGAACGACAGCCGGACTGGCAGTTGCTGATCCTCAGCGTCGAGGCGGTGCAGGCGGGTCTGTACGCGCTGTCGCGCTTCGTCGACAACGCCCCGATCGACGGGGCCCGCCTTCAACCCTACCTGACCTCGCTGGCCGGTGAACGCAGCCGCAGCCAGCTGCTCGACCTGCGCAGCATGCTGCGCGAACTCGCCCGCCATCTCGACGAGGAGACCGTGGGCCTGCGCATCCACAAGGCCGCGCTGCATGAATCGTACCGACTGAACTTCGACGCGCTGTCGCTGGTGGCGGTGGTCTTCGGACTGCTCGGATTCACCGTGTTCGGATCGGTCGTCGCGATGTTCTTCAGCCGGGTCGCCTGGGACGTCAAGAGGCTCCAGCGGCGCGCGATCGAGATCGTCAACGGCTATCGGGGCCCGATGCTGCCGGTGGTCAGGGGCGACGAGATCGGCGCACTGATGAACTCGGTCAACCGGATGCAGTCCGAGCTGCGCGACCGCGAGGTCAGCCTCGCGATGAGCCGTGAGGAGAAGCTGCACAAGGAGAAGATGGCCACCGTCGGATCGTTCGCCTCCGCGATCGCCCACGAGATCAACAATCCGATCGCGGCGATCACCGGCGTGGCCGAGGAGATCGCGCAGACCAGCCAGGGGGCATCGTGCCCGCGGCACGGATCGGTGTGCCGGCCGCAACTGATCCTCGAACACGCGCGCCGCATCTCCCTGATCACGCGGCAGATCGCCGACTTCACCGCGCCCGGCTCACCCGACCCGCAGTTGCTCGATCTGAACTCGCTCGTCGAACGGACCTGTGCGTTCATCACCTACGACCGCCGGTTCCACGGCGCCAGGCTGACGCTGGAGCTCGACCGACAGCTCCCCGCGACGGAGGCGATCTCCGACCACCTGACCCAGGTGCTGATGAACCTGCTGGTCAACGCGGCCGACGCCTTCGAGGACATCGAGGGCCGGCAGCCGCTGATCACGATCCGTACCTCGTTGCGTGGCGGTCGCATCGAGGTGGCCGTGATCGACAACGGGCAAGGCATGCCGGACGAGGTGCTCGCGCACGCGTTCGACGAATACTTCACGACCAAGGCGCCGGGCCGGGGAACCGGGATCGGCCTGTCGTTGTCGCGTCGCCTGATGCTGGCGATGGGTGGCGACATCGAACTGCGGTCGCGGCCGGGCGAAGGCTGCACCGCCATCGTCAGCCTGCCGGTGCCGCCCGAGTTCGCAAGCCAGCTGGAGGATTGAATGCACGTGTTGGTGATCGATGACGAACCCGCGATCAGGCAGGTCCTGGCGTCCAACCTGACCCGGGCCGGCCATTCGGTGGAGCAGGCGGCGACGGCGCACCAGGCACGGATGCGGATCGCCCAGGGGGACATCGACGTGGCCATCTGCGACGTGAAGCTCCCGGATGGCAACGGCATCGACATCGTCCGCGAGGCGCGGCAGACCTCACCCGAGACGACGCTGATGATCATCACCGCGTTCGCATCCGTCGAGACGGCGGTCGATGCGCTGCGGGCGGGCGCGACCGACTTCATCACGAAGCCGGTGCGAAACGAGGAGGTGCTGCATCGGCTGGCGCAGATCGCGGCGCTGCGCGGACTGCGCGAGGAGAATCGGGTGCTGCGCCGGGTCGTCAGCGCCAGTGCGGGGCCGCTGTTCCAGTTCCAGTCCCCGGCGATGCAGGATTTCGAGCGCCTGGTCCGCAAGGTCGCGCCGACCGAGAGCACGGTGCTGATCACCGGCGAGAGCGGGACGGGAAAGTCCGCGGTGGCGCGCTCGATCCATGAACAGAGCCAGCGCGCGTCGGCGCTGTTCCTCCCGGTCAATTGCAGCGCGATCCCGGAGCATCTGCTCGAGAGCGAATTCTTCGGCCACACCAAGGGTGCGTTCACCGGTGCGGACAAGGTGCGCAAGGGCCTGTTCCTCGAGGCCGATCGGGGGACGCTGTTCCTGGACGAGATCGGCGAGCTGCCGCTGCACATGCAGACCAAGCTGCTGCACGTGATCGAGAAGAAGGAGGTGAGGGCGGTCGGCAGCGACGCGGTGCGGCGGGTCGACACCCGCGTCATTGCGGCGACCAACCGGGACCTCGCCCAGATGGTGCGCGAGGGCCGGTTCCGCGAGGACCTGTTCTTCCGCCTGAGCATGTTCCGGATCCACCTGCCGCCGCTGCGTGATCGTCGTTCCGACCTGCCCGGCCTCGTCCGGCACGTGCTCGGCGCGCTGGATCGCCGCGGCATGTCGGGACGTCGCGTCGTGCTCGATCCCGCGGCCGAGGAGATCCTGTACGCCTACGACTGGCCGGGCAACGTGCGCGAAGTCGAGAACGTGTTGAACCGTGCCCACATCCTCGCCGATGGTGATCGGATAACGATCGCGGACCTGCCGCCGGAGATCACCCTGGTCGCGCCGAGAACGGCCTCCGCCGGCACGGGGATTGCTAGAGAAGGTCATCTGCGCGACCAGCTCCGTGTGATCGAAGCGAATCTGATCATGCATGCGCTGGAGGAGTCCGGAGAGGATCGACGGGCCGCCGCGCAGAGACTCGGCATCGGACTGTCGAGCCTGTATCGAAAGCTCGAGGAATTCGAGCGCCTGGGACTGATCAAGACGGCCCGGATGACCGAAGCGCGCTGACCCGTCGCCTCGGTACATCGGGGCCGCGACGGAGGGTTCGTCGATGGTCCGGCCGATGTGCCGACGTAAAGGGTGTCGCGAGACGGTCGATCCGACCGCACTCGTCACGATCGGGGTGCTGGTCCTCGGCTGTTCGATCGCGATGGCCGGACCCGTCGAGGATTTCAGCGACGGCGCCCGGGCGTACCGTGCCGGTGACGTGGTGACCGCGATGCCGTTGCTGCAGCGGGCGGCGGATGCCGGGGAAGCCGCCGCACAGGTGATGCTCGGTGACCTGATGGAACGCGGCGGGTACCTCCCCGAGGCGGTCGTGCTCTATCGCAAGGCCGCCGAGGCCGGCAATGCCGAGGCGCAGTTCACCTATGCCGGACTGATGAATTCGGGCCGCGGCGTGCCCCGTGATGCCGATGGCGCGAGAGCGCTGTTGCGACGGTCGGCCGAGCAGGGGCACGCCGACGCGGTCAATGCTCTCGCCGACATCCTGATCCGCGGCGGCATGGGAGCCGAGGCCGCGACCCGGCCGACCGATGACGATCTGGCGCTGATCCATCGTTCGGCCGACAACGGCTACCTGCCGGCGATCGATTTCCTGGCGCGCGGCTATCGCGACGGACTGTTCGGCAGCGTGGATCGCAAGGAGGCCGAGCGTTTCCAGGCAAGGTCCGACCAGTTGCGCTACGCCGGGCGCAAGCCGCCGAAGAATCGACGACCCTGAGGCCACCCCGACATGCGAGTCGAATCGATCCTCGGGCTGGCCCTCGGCCTGCTCGGCTGCCTGCCGAACCCGGTGTCGGCCGCCGACATCCTCAACGGCCAGAAGGTGTATGCCGCACATTGCGTCGGCTGCCACGGCGCCAACGGACAGAGCGTGATGCCGATCGTGCCCAGTTTTTCCCGTGGCGAACGGCTGCTGCAGCCGGACACCACGTTGCTGCTGTCGATCCGCAGCGGGCGCAACGCGATGCCGGGCTACATGGGCATTCTCGCGGACAGGGAGATTCTCGACGTCATCGCGTTCCTGAGAACGTTGCGATGAACGAAGAGGCCCGCGTGGCGAGTGGTATTCGCCGGCCGAGACGCCGCTTCCTGCGCGGCCTGGCGGCTGGTGCCTCCCTCGCCGGCACGGTCCGTGCCGCGGCGGACCCCGCGTCGCGCCAGCCGATCCGGATCGCCGAGCGCTACGAGGTCGGCAATACGGTCTACGTCCGGTCGCTGGCGATCGAGCGGGCGCGCGACGCCCTCTGGATCGGCACCTCGAGCGGTGTCAACGAGATCGACCTGCGCAACGGCGAGCGGCGCTCGACATTCACCCGCAACGACGGACTCGCCAGCGAGTACGTGTTCGCGATCGGCATCGACAGCGCCGGCGACAAGTGGTTCGGCACCAACGCCGGCGGTGTATCGCGCTACCGCGACGGTCGCTGGAAGACCTACTTCCCGATGCACGGGCTGGCCGACTACTGGGTCTACGCGTTCGCGAACGACCGCGAGGGCAATCTGTGGATCGGTACCTGGGCCGGGGCCAGCCACTTCGACCTGAAGACGTCCCGCTTCCGGACCTACAAACGCGAGCTGGTCAACGAGTGGGTCTACGGCCTGGGCGTGGATCCGCAGGGTAAGGTCTGGTTCGGTACCGAAGGCGGCGTGTCGATGTTCGACGGTCGGCGCTGGCAGGCGTGGACTCATCGCGATGGTCTCGGCGAACCGAACCGTCGCGGCCTGGCGCCGAGTCCGAACACCGGGCTCGGCACGCGGTCACGACACGATCTGAGCGTGCTCAGCGCCGGTGCCGCCTCCTACAACCCGAACTACGTGTTCGCCATCCAGGTCGCCCTCGACGGTTCGATCTGGGCCGGCACCTGGGGTGGTGGTGTGTCGCGCTTCGATGGTCGCCGCTGGCACAACCTGACCACCGCGAACGGGCTGGCCGGTGACATCGTGTACTCGATCGCGCAGGGGGCCGACGGCGCGTTGTGGTTCGGCACCGATGCCGGCGTCAGTCGATACCGGGACGGTCGCTTCGACAATCTGACACCCGCCGAAGGCCTGTTCGACCGCCACGTCTATGCACTCGCGGTGGCGCCAGCCGGTGACGTCTGGGTCGGTACACGTCGCGGCGTCGTCCGTGTCGTCCAGGATGCCGGCGGCGATGCGTCGGCGGCCGCCGTTCGACGCTGAGGCCGGCCGGCTCCTTCCATGGAATGACGATGCACATCGAACCCCGTGCGCTGGCGATTGTCGCGTTGCTGATCGCCGTCGGGCTGGCCGCGGCCTACGACGCGGGCCGACGCGAAACAGCCCCGTCGCCGCAAGGTGCGGCCACCACGACCGTCTCGCCGACCGCGCCCCGCGGTGCCGCCGCAGCCGCCGCGCCGCCGCAGGACACCGCTTCGGGAGCCGTGTCGCCGCCGATGGCACCAAGCGTCCCGGCCGGTGTCGCGCAGGCACCGGTCGAACCGGCCGCGCATCCGCCGCCTCGGGCCGACGGCATGCCGCCGCACCAGGGCAAGGCCGGTGTGAATCCCGGCGCGAAGTTCACCCACTTCCGCGTCGGCAACCGCAACGTCAAGGGGATCTTCGTCGACGGCGCGGTGGTCTGGGTCGGCACGTCGGGTGGCGTGATCCGCTACGACACGGCCAGCGACGACTACCAGCTCTACGACGCGCGCAACGGCCTGCTGTCGAACGGCATCTTCCACGTCGGGCGCATCGGCGGGCGGATCGCGGTGGGCACCTACGGCGGCGGACTGTCGTTGCTGGATCCCGCGACCCGCCGCTGGGAAACCTACAACGTCCCGCAGGGTCTCGGCGACGCGTTCGTCTACGAGGCGATGCAGGCGAGCAACGGCGATCTGTGGATCGCGACTTGGTCCGGCGTCAACCGTGTCCGCGGCGGCAGGCTCGACGATCGGTCGTCCTGGGACCTGTACACCGTCGAGAACACCCGCGGTGGCCTGCCCAACGACTGGGTCTACGGGCTCGCCGAGGGCCGCGATGGCGACATCTGGCTGGCCACCGAAGGGGGTGTCGCGCGCTGGCGCGGCGGCAAGTGGGAGAACTGGAACCATGCGCGCGGGCTGGGCGCACCCTACGAGGTGGTCAAGGACGCGATCACGTTCCGCAACGACCCCTCGAAGGCGTCGACCCATCACGCCAGGCAGAAGTCGGAGATGGGGCTGGACGGGGTCGACGTCGCCTACAACCCCAACTATGTCGTGGCGCTCGAGGTCGATGCCGACGGGACGGTCTGGGCCGGCACCTGGGGCGGCGGCCTCTCACGCTACGACGGCCGGCAATGGCGCAACTTCACGACCGCCGACGGGCTGCCCGGAAACCATGTGTTCATGTTGCACATCGATCCGCAACGACAGTTGTGGATCGGCACCAACGCCGGATTGGCGAGGCGGGTCGGTGATCGCTTCCAGACGATGACGGTCGCCGACGGATTGTTCGCCGACAACGTGTTCGCGATGGCCACCGGCGGCGACGGCAGTCTGTGGGTCGGCAGCTTCGGGGGCGTGGCGCACATCCGGCCGCAGGCGCCTGCGCCGAGGTGATCCCGGGTCGGCGCCGGGTGCGGGAAGAGGGGTGGCGCGGCTGGCAGGATTCGAACCCACGACCCCCTGGTTCGTAGCCAGGTACTCTATCCAACTGAGCTACAGCCGCGCGAAGCCCGGAAGTATAGCCTCAGCTGCCACCGGCGCGCAACGCGATGCGCATCAGGTCGGCCATCGTCCGTGCCTGCACTTTCTGCATGATGTTGGCGCGGTGCGCCTCGACGGTCTTGATGCTGATGTTCAGGTCGTCGGCGATCTGCTTGTTCAGTCGCCCGGCCACGATCAGGTCGAGGACCTGGCGTTCGCGTGTCGTCAGGCGTTCGACCCGGTCGATCGCCTCGCGATCGGCGGCGTTGGACGCCTCCTCGTCGGCGCGCCGGTCCAGGCACGAACGGACGATCGCGCACAATTGTGAATCGGAGAAGGGCTTCTCCAGGAAGTCGACCGCGCCCTTCTTCATGCTCTGCACCGCCATCGGCACGTCCCCGTGACCGGTGATCAGGATCACCGGCATCGGGCAGCGGCGGCGCAGCAGTTCATCCTGCAGCTCCAGGCCGCTCATGCCCGGCATCCGGACGTCGACGATCACGCAGCCGCGGGCGTCGGCCCGCAACTGGCGCAGGAACGCGTCGGCGTCGGCGTGTGAACGCACCGAGAAGCCGTTGGCCTCGAGCAGCCAGCGCAGCGAATCGCGGACCGCCTCGTCGTCGTCGACCACGTGGACGAGGTCGGCCGGCGACGATTCGCCGATCACCGCGCTCACGTCCGTGCTCCGGAGCCGAGGCTCCGATCCGCGCATCGGCGTCGGCAGCGGGTCATGCCGCGCGCTCGATGCGGGCCTCGTCGACCGGCAACGTGAACCGGAACACGCTGCCGCCACCGAAACGTGGTTCGACCCAGAGACGGCCCTGGTGCGACTCGACGATCGAGCGGCAGATGTTCAGTCCCATCCCCATCCCTTCGTCCTTGGTCGTGAAGAACGGTTCGAACAGCCGTTCGCGCAGTTCCGGATCGATGCCCGAGCCGGTGTCGCTGACCGAGAACTCGATCGCTCGCGGGCCGGCTTCGACGGTGACACGCAGGCGTCGCTGCGCGGAATCGCGCATCGCCTCGATGCCGTTGCGCAGCAGGTTCAGCAGCACCTGCTCGATCAGGATCGGATCGGCCTCGCCGGTCGGCAGGTCCGGGGCGAGATCGACGACGATCGTCACGCCGTGACGCTTGGCGTCGATCTCGGCCAGTTCGACCGCGGCCGCGACGATCGGCCCGATCGGGAAACGCTGCCGCTCGGGTTCGCGGCGGCGCACGAAACTGCGGATGCGCTGGATCACCTTGCCGGCGCGCTCGGCCTGCGCGGCGACCTTGCCGAGCATCAGTCCGAGTTCGTCGTCGCTCATCAGCGGGCCACCGGCGCGCTGGCTGCGCAGGCGCGCGGTGAGTCCCATGCAGTAGTTGCTGATCGCGGTCAGCGGCTGATTGAGCTCGTGGGCGATCGACGAGGCCATCTCGCCCATCGTGACCAGCCGCGACGTCTGCTGCAGTCGTTCACCCTCGTTGCGTTGTGCTTCCTCGGCTTCCCGGCGGCGGGTGACGTCGGTGGCGACCAGCATCTGCGCGCCGCGGCCGTCGACCCAGCGGATCCGGCGCAGCCGCAACTCGAACCAGCGGTCGAGCCGCTCGTCGAAGACCTCGGCGGGCAACCAGGGTTCGCGATCGCCGGCCAGCGCCTGCCCGGCCAGCAGGCCGTGGTGGCCGGTGGTATCGGCACCGAACAGTCGCCGGTACATCCGGTTGGCGAACAGCAGCGGCCCCGAAGTCGGCGGCCGGTCGGCGGCCGCGCCGTCGTCGACGTCGACCTCGGCCACCACCGAGACCACCGCGTCGAGCTGATCGAGCACGGTCGTGAACCGCTCGTGTGCGGCGGCGAGTTCCTCGCGGATCCGCTTCGGTTCCGTGATGTCGGTCATCGAGGTCATCCAGCCGAACTGGCGCCCGGCGTCGTCGTTGAGCGGCGACACGTACATCCGCGCCTCGAACGTGGTGCCGTCCTTGCGCTGCACGGTGGTCTCGAAACCTCCGGGGGGTACCTCGTGGCGCAGGATGCGCTCCAGGATCGCGCGGTTGCGCTCGACATGGGCGGGGGGCCAGTACGGATACGGGGCGACCGCGCCGATCAGCTCCTCCGGTTCGCGCCCGAGCATCTGGCAGAAGGCCCGGTTGACATGGGTGATGCGACCGTGCAGGTCGAACGCACGCATGCCGGTCAGCATCGAGTTTTCCATCGCGCGCCGATAGCCGGTCTCGGCGGCCAGTGCGGTCTCGGTCTGCTTGCGTTCGGTGATGTCGTGGGCGACCCCGTACATCCGCCGCGCGGGGGCATCCGGATCGCCGCGGATCGACCAGACCAGCCAGCGCCAGCGATCGGCGCTGCCGAAGCGCGCCTCGAAGGTGACCGCCGCGCCGCCGTCGGGACGCATCGCCCGCGCCAGCGCCGCCTCGATTCCGGCGCGGTCGTCGGGGTGTGCGAGCGCGGACAACGATCCGGGCGCGGCATCACCGAACAGCCCGACGAAGGCCGGATTGACACGGACGAACGAGCCATCGCCGCGCAGGACACACATCAGGTCGAGCGACAGGTCGAACAGCCGGTCGCGTTCGGCCTCGGCATCGAGGCGGCGACGCGCGTTGCGCCACAGCAGCGACAACGCGACCAGGCTCGCGATCGACAGCCCGACCACCGCGAGCAGCAGCGTGCGGTCGATCAGGCGCGGCCGGGTCTCGAACGCGTACGCGCGCAGCCGGATGCCGTGTCCCGGCGGGTCGAGCGGCAGCTCGTAGCTCAGGTTCGCATCGTGGATGGTTCGTGGCGACGAACTGACCAGCGTGTTGCCGCCCTGATCGGTGATCGACACCAGGTAACGTTCGCGCACTTCGGCGGACACGTGCTGCACCAGCAGCCGCGACAGCGAATAGCCGACGCTGAGGACACCGTCGAAACCGCCGTCGAGCGGAATCGGCACGTCCATGTCGATCATCAGCTCGTTGTCCTCGCCCAGGTAGGGTGTGCTGAAGACCGGCGTGCCGCGTTCGCGCGCTTCGGTGAACGCCGTGAACCCGGCCGAATCCTGCAGGCGCTGTCCGGGCTGGCGGTACGGTGGCGTGCGATTGCCCGGCGGCGTCAGCGCCCATTTCACGCGCCGCTCGTCATCGAGCCGCGCCACATACAAAACATCGCCGTTGCGACCGAGGAAATCGCGGACGGCGACGAACGGGCTCGGTTCACCGTCGTGTGAGCGCGACCAGTCGCTGACACTGCGGGCCAGCTCGTCCCGGTTCTCCCGCCAGCGCGCGCGGATCTGCTGCTGGGTCCATTCGATGTCGCGATACAACGCCTGGCGCTGCTGGTCGATCTCGACGTAGTGCACGTACCAGAGAAACCCGCCCATGATCGCGGCGAAGAGCAGCAATCCGAGCGCATGCGTCAACGTGAACCATTTGATCGCACGCAGGTCGCTGCGGGGAGTGCCGGATGTGAGCGGAGCGGTGGTCATCGGATCACAATCGGCCGTCGACCACGGAAGGCCGGTTCCACGTCGGAGCGTCTGTCGGTGCTTGTCCCGGAATCCGAAACATACTCCGACCCCCGTCGAGTGTCCCGCCGGCCGGCCCGCGGTGTGTCGCTGGTCAGCCGTCACCATAGGCAACGGCCGCCCGATCGTCCATTGTCGCTATCCCGGAGGACGCCGGGATGGAAACGGGTATCGGACATCCCGTATTGTGGAAACATATCCCTCGATGCGAAAATTTCTCTTGTGTTTTGACGACCTGCTTCCTAGAATCGCCGCCAGTCCAGCCGGACCGGCTGCCCAACCCGTCTGATCGGAGAACCACGATGTCTGCCGTGCCCGACCATCAGCCCGCTGCCAACGACCCGGACGATGTCGACGCCCTCGAGACCGGTGAATGGCTCGAAGCCCTGGAGGCGGTCATCGACCGCGAAGGGCCGGACCGGGCGCATTACCTGCTCGAGAAACTGATCGCCAAGGCCCGGCTGTCGGGTGCGTTCATCCCGTTCTCGTCGAACACTCCCTACATCAACACGATCCCCGCGCAACTCGAGGACCGGCCCAACGGGAACATGGAGTACGAGGAACGGATCCGCTCGTACATCCGCTGGAATGCGATGGCGATGGTCGTCCGGGCCAACCGCCTCGATCCGCCGGACGGCGGCGATCTCGGCGGCCACATCGCATCGTTCGCGTCGCTGGCGACGATGATCGGCGCCGGCATGAACCACTTCTGGCACGCCGAGAGCCCGGAGCATGGTGGTGACCTGGTCTATTTCCAGGGACACACGGCCCCCGGCATCTACGGTCGCGCGTTCATGGAAGGCCGGCTGACCGAGGCCCAGTTGCTCAACTTCCGGCAGGAGGTCGACGGCAAGGGCCTGTCGTCGTATCCGCATCCGAAGCTGATGCCCGATTTCTGGCAGTTTCCCACGGTGTCGATGGGACTCGGCCCGATCATGGGCATCTACCAGGCGCGTTTCCTCAAGTACCTGCACGCGCGCGGCATCGCCGACACCTCGAAGCGCAAGGTCTGGGTGTTCTGCGGCGACGGCGAGATGGACGAACCGGAGTCGATGGGCGCGATCAGCATGGCCGCGCGCGAGAAGCTCGACAACCTG
>CADEEH010000023.1 GCA_902826305.1 uncultured Burkholderiales bacterium | reverse complement strand
CCTTGCGCCAGGTCTCCTCGTCGTTGCCGATCGCCAGCGCGCTGACGTTGGCGATGACGATGTCCAGGCCGCCGAACTCGTTGGCGCTGGCACGGACCCAGTCCGCTAGGGCCGCGCCGTCGGCGACGTCCAGGGGGCGGCCGGTCGCGCGCACGCCCCGCTTGCGCAGCGCGACGATCGTCTCCTCGACTTCGTTCGCCTTGCGCGCGCAGACCGACACATTGGCACCTTCGGCGGCCAGTGTTTCGGCGATCGCTCGTCCGATGCCCTTGGTGCCCCCGGTGACGATCGCGCTCAGGTTCTTCAATCCGAGATCCATGCAACCTCCTTCGGCTGATTGCCGTGATGCCGTGTGTCGGTGAAATCGGTACAGGTGCCGGGCCGGTCCGCCGCCGTGATGTCGTCCGTCCTGCCCCGTCGTTGCAATGTCCACGGACGACGGTCACTCGATCGCGACACGACGGCCCGGAACACGGAAGCCGGGTCGATTATCGGCCCACAGGGCGGCGAGGACAATGACCGATGGCCCGTTCGGGCACCGATCGGCCGGCGGGTTTATAGTGCAAGCCGGACACACGACGGATCACGGATGGCTTTCAGAATCACCCGATGCGCGAGCGAGGCCGACCCGCACTGGCTGGGCCTGCGCCGCAAGCTCTGGCCCAACGTTCCCGCCGAACAGCACCGCGACCAGATGCGGCTCGCGGTCGCGCGAGGCGGCAACTTCGCCGCGTTCATCGCTCATGGCGACGAACGGGAGCCGCTCGGTTTTGCCGAGGCGCTGCTGCACCAGGAGGCCGTCCCCGGATGCGAGTCGACTCCGGCCGCGGTGCTCGAAGGGTTGTACGTGGTGCCCGGCCATCGACGCGAAGGTGTCGCCCGGCGGCTGCTGGCCGAGGTCGGTCGCTGGGCCAGGCTGCGCGGCTGCAAGGAACTCGCCTCCGACACCGCGCTCGACAACACACTCGCCCAGCAGGCGCACCTGTCGATGGGTTTCGTCGAGACCGCGCGCCGCGTCTATTTCCGACGCCCGTTGCCGCCGGTGGGGCAGGAGGCCGGTATCGTCGAGATCCGTGCCCATTTCTCCGACAAGGGGCGCAAGGTCGTCACGTTCGCCGGTTATTCGGCGGGCGGCTACGAGAACCCGGCCGCGATGATCGGGCACGCACGCGCGGTCATGGAGGAACTCGACCGGCGCACGGTGATCATCAATGCCGGCGGCACGACGGCCGGCATCGGCGCGGTCTACGACATCGCCAAGTCGCTGGGCTTCTCGACCACCGGCATCGTCTCGACGCTCGCGCGTGACCGGGGCCTCGAACTGGCACCGGGTGCCGACACCGTGTTCTACGTCAAGGACGTCGCCTGGGGCGGCTTCGTGCCCGGAACGACGAACCTGACGCCGACCTCGGCGGCGATCGTCCAGGTCAGCGATCTGATCGTCGCGATCGGTGGCGGCGCGATCGTGCGCGACGAGTTGCTGGGTGCACAACGCGCCGGCCGGGCGATCCGCTTCATCGCTGCCGATCGCAACCACCGACAGGCCCGTGAACGGGCGGCGGCCGACGGCTTGCCGGCACCGACGGACTTCAAGGGCGAGGCCTGGGTGGTGTTCGGGCAGGGCGCGACGCGGCGGGCTGCGACCGAGTCGCCGCCGGCCGACGCGGGCGGACCGATGCCGGCCGCCGTCTCGCGCCCACGCAGCCGCCGCGGCGGCGATCCGGCCGGCGGCTGATCAGTCCGCTGCTGCGCGCGGCGGCGCGGGCGCGACCACTCCGTCGCCGGCATCCGGCGCGTCATGTGGTAGGGGATCCGCGGGTGCCGCCTGGCCGGCGTCGCGATCGGCCGCGCCCGGCTTCGGCCCGGCGTGGACATCGAAGCGGAACAGTCGGCAATCGAGTGCGCCGTTGAACAGCGGTGTCTTGCGCGACTCGCGCAACCCGAGCCGGCGCGGCAGGTCGCGATCACTGGTCAGCACACAGACCGTCCAGCCGCCGAACGTGTCGCGCCAGCGCCGGCCGACCGCGGCCCAATCGCCACCACCGGCGAGTTCGAGCCGTTCGCCGTACGGCGGATTGGTGACGATCATCCCGGGCGCGTCGAACGGGGGCTGCGAACGACCGACGTCGCGTTCGCCAATCCGCACCGTGTCCGGCGCGATGCCCGCGCGCTCGAGGTTGCGCCGGATCTGCCGGATCGCCACGGGGTCGTGATCACTGGCGGCGATGCGCGGCGCGATGCGACCAGGATCGTGCCGTTGCGCGGCGCGGATCGCCGCCAGGCGCACCTGTTCCCATAACGCCGCGTCGAAGCCGGCGAGCTTCTGGAAACCGAACGTCCGCGAGATGCCGGGCGCGATGCCCGCGGCCATCTGCGCGGCTTCGATGACGATCGTGCCCGAGCCGCAGAACGGGTCGAGCAGCGGCGTCGACGGCTGCCAGCCGGCGAGCATCAGCAGCCCGGCCGCCAGGTTCTCCTTCAACGGCGCCTCGCCCTTGTCCTCGGCGTGGCGCCAGCCGCGCTTGAACAGCGATTCACCCGACAGGTCGAGGTAGAACGTCGCCTCGCGCTCGGCCAGGAAGACGAAGACCCGGACATCCGGACGCCGCGTGTCGATCGACGGCCGCTCGCCGCAGCGCTCGCGCAGCCGGTCGACGATGCCGTCCTTGACGCGCAGCGTCGCGAAGTTGATGCTGCGCAACGGCGAGCGGATCGCCGTCACGTCGACCCGCAGCGTCTGGTCGGCGCGGAAGTGCCGTTCCCACTCGATCGACGCGGCGATCTTGTAGAGCGCATCGGTGTCGCGATAACGGGCCGCGCCGATCGCCAGCAGCACGCGGCTCGCCAGCCGCGAATGCAGGTTGGCGCGATAGGCCAGTTCGAGGTCACCTTCGAACGCGACACCGCCGGGCACCACGTCGCATGCGGCGGCCCCCAGCACACGCAGTTCGTCGGCGAGCATCGGCTCCAGGCCGCGAGGCCCGGGTGCGAACAGCCGCAGCGGCGCAGGTCCGGCGCTCAAGCGCCGGCCATCGCGCGATCGAGCATGTCGAGCCGGTCCTGGCCCCAGAACGGCTCGTCGCGATAGCGATACCACGGGGCACCGAACACCTGCGCGGCGATCGCCTCTTCGGTCAGCCGGTCGTACTCGGCACGGCATCCGTCGGCGGCCCGGGCGAGGGCGGCACCGTCCAGCCCGGCCGCATCGGCGATCGAGACCAGCGTCGGCGCATCGGCGATGTCGCGCTCCTGCGCCCAGACCGCGCGTAGTGCGCCGCCGGCCATCGCGAGTGCCGCCTCGGTCCCGCCCGCGTCACGTGCGGCGATGATCATCAACGACGCCTGTTCGGCCGCACACGGGAAGAAGCGAGGATGCAGGGTCAGCGGCACGCCGAGATGTTTCGACCAGCGCACGAGTTCCACCAGCCGATATGCCTGCCGTTGCGGTGCGCGCTTGGGCAGCGGCAGTCCGCCGGACAACGGGAACACACGACCGAGATCGAACGGCTTGACGACGATCGTCGCGCCGTGCCGGCGCGCGATCCCGACGAAGCGCTCGTGGCCGAGGTAGGTCCAGGGCGAGTTCGGCACCAGGAAGTAGTCGACGGTCTTGGTCACGATGCGGATTCCCTGTCAGAAAGGTTTGACGACGACCAGGATCACGACCGTCAGCAGCACCAGCACCGGCAGCTCGTTGAAGAAGCGGAACCAGACGTGGCTGCGGCGGTTGGTGCCGGCGACGAAGGTGCGCAGCATCCGCCCGCAGACATGGTGGTAGACAAGCAGCACCACGACCAGCGCGAGCTTCACGTGCATCCAGCCGCTGCCCGGGCCGAGGCCGACGCCGTAGCCCAGCCACAGCCACAGGCCGAACACCAGCGCGAGCAGCATCAGCGGGCCCATGAACCGGTACAGCTTGCCCGCCATCAGCAGCAGCCGGTCGCGTTCGGCCCCCGCGCCGGGCACCATCGCCAGGTTGACGAAGATCCGGGGCAGGTAGAACAGGCCGGCGAACCAGCTCGTCACGAAGACGATGTGGAGCGCCTTGATCCAGAGGTACGCGCTGGAGGACACGGGGCCGGTGCGGGCGGCGGAGCCGGGACGCCGGCCGCTCAGGTCCGGACCTGGCCGGTGCCGAAGACGACGAACTTCAGCGAGGTCAGCCCTTCGAGCCCGACCGGCCCGCGGGCGTGCAGCTTGTCGGTGGAGATGCCGATCTCCGCGCCGAGGCCGAACTCGAAGCCGTCGGCGAACCGCGTGGAGGTGTTGACCATCACCGACGACGAATCGACCTCGCGCAGGAAACGCAGCGCCCGGTCGTGGTCCTGGGTCACGATCGCGTCGGTGTGCGCCGAGCCGTAGGCGGCGATGTGGTCCATCGCCTCGTCCAGGCCGGCCACGACGCGGATCGCCAGGATCGGCGCCAGGTACTCGGTGCGCCAGTCGTCCTCGGTGGCGGGCACGCTGTTGATGCCGGCCGCGCCGAGGATCGCGCGCGTGCGGTCGTCGCCACGCAGCTCGACGCCCTTGTCGCGGTAGATGCGCCCCAGCGGCGGAAGGACCTGCGCCGCGATCCCGTCGGCCACCAGCAGGGTCTCCATCGTGTTGCACGGCGAGTACCGCTGGGTCTTCGCGTTGTCGGCGATCCGGATCGCGCGATCGAGGTCCGCGCGATCGTCGATGTAGACGTGGCAGATGCCGTCCAGGTGCTTGAGCACCGGGATCTTCGATTCCTTCGACACCCGCTCGATCAGCGCCTTGCCGCCGCGCGGCACGATCACGTCGACGTACTGCGGCTGCGAGAGCAGCGCGCCGACCGCCGCACGATCGGTGGTCTCGATCACCTGGACCGCGTCCTCGGGCAGGCCGGCCGACGACAGTCCGACGCGGATCAGCGCGGCCAGCGCCTGGTTGCTGTGGATCGCCTCCGAGCCGCCGCGCAGGATGGTCGCGTTGCCCGACTTGATCGCCAGTCCCGCGGCGTCGATCGTCACGTTCGGCCGCGACTCGTAGATGATGCCGATCACCCCGAGCGGCACCCGCATGCGGCCGACCTGGATGCCGCTGGGGCGATAGCGCAGATCGCTGATCTCGCCGATCGGGTCCGGCAGCGCGGCGATCTGCTCGAGCCCTTCGGCCATCGCGTCGATCACCGCATCGGTCAGCGCGAGCCGGTCGACGAAGGCCGGATCGAGGCCGGCGGCGCGGGCCGCCGACAGGTCGCGTTCGTTGGCCGCCACCAGCGCCGCGCGTTCGCGCCGCAACGCGGCCGCGGTCGCATGCAGCGCGGCGTCCTTGGCCGCTGTCGACGCACGTGCGGTCAGCCGGCTCGCGGCGCGGGCGCGGCGGCCGATGTCGGCGACGTAGGCGGTGATGTCGATCGGGGTGTTGTCCATGACGTCCGGTCGGCTTCCGGGTGCTTTCGACAGGCTTTCAGGCGGCGCTCGGGACGTCGAGTCGTGCCGGCGAGCCGGCGATCAGCAGCGCCAGCGACAGCAACGAAGCCCAGGCATCACCCTGTTCGACTCCCTTGACGATTCTATCGGTTCCGGCCGCCTGCTGCAGTGCGCGTGTCATCACCTGCGGCGACAACCGGCGCAGTGCCCGCTCGTACAGCACCTCGCGCTGGCGGTTGAACAGCCGGGCCTCCTGCTTGGCCTGTGCGAGCGGCCGGCCCGCGGCCACGGCCGAGGACAGCGCATGCAACGTGCGCGCCGCGTCGGCAAGAACCCACAGCACCAGCGGTTCGGGCTGGCCCTCGGCGCGTAATCCGTCCAGGCAACGCACGACGCGGCCGGTGTCGCCGGCCAGCGCGGTCTCGGCCAATGCCCAGGGGTCGTAGCGCGCGACGTCGAGCACCGCGGCGCGGGCCTCCTCGGGCGGCAGCTTGCCCGGCCCGCACAACAACCCGAGCTTGAGCACCTCCTGGTGTGCGGCCAGCAGGTTGCCTTCGACCCGGTCGGCGATCATCTCCAGCGTCGCCGCATCGGCCGACTGCTTCTGCCGGGCGAGCCTGGCACCGATCCATCGCGGCAACGCGCCGCGATCGACCTTGTCGATCGCCACCACCAGACCGGCGCGGGCGATCGCCGTGAACCAGTCCGCGCCGGTGGTCGCGCGATCGAGCCGGGGACTGGTGACCAGCAGTCGCACCTCACTCGACAGGCGCGGTGCCAGTGCCGCCAGCGATGCGCCCAGCTCCTTGCCCGGCTTCGCCTTGAGCCGCAGTTCGATCAGCTTGCCGGTGGCGAACAGCGACATCGCGTCGGCTTCCCGGGCGAGATCGTCGAAGCGGAATCGTCGATCGACCTCGAACACGCACCGCTCCTCGGCGCCGGCGGTGCGGATCACGCGCCGGGCCTGATCGGCCGCCTCGAGCGCGAGCAGCGGTTCGTCGCCGTGGATCCAGACCAGCGCGGGCACCTGGCGCGCCAGTGTGTCGTGCAGTTCATCGGCCCGGATCATCGCCATCGACGGCTTCCTCAGCGCCTGATCGCCGCCATCCGGCGCAGCAGCTGCTGGACCATGTCGGTCTGCATCTCACGGTAGAGCATCGCCTCTTCCTGCTCCTTGGCGATCAGCTGCGTGTCGCTGATCGTGATGTCCCGGCGCAGGATCAGTTCGGTCGCCGGGATCGCCTCGCGCCCTCCGCGTTCGATCACGCGGAAGCGGAAGCGCAGCCGGACCTGGTATTCGCGCGGGCGCCCGGTCGTCGAGAAGCCGACGATCTCCTTCTCGCGCAGTTCGGCGAGCGGCTCGAGCCGGGCCTCGGCCTCTTCGGGCCGATCGACGACCCGCGTGTCCGCCGCCACCCGGATGCTGCGCTTGAACTCGGCGCCGAACGAGGATCCCTCGGCGAAGCCGGCATACAGGGTCTTGTACGGCAGTGCCGCCGAGCCGCGCAGCTGGAAGCCGCAACCGGCCAGTGCCGTCACCGCCGCCGCGGCCAGCAGCGCGCGCCTTCTCGTCATCCGGTCACACGACGACGTTGACGAGCCGACCGGGCACGACGATCACCTTCTTCGGCGCCTGGCCGGCCGCGTGACGTGTATACGCGTCGCTGGCGAGCGCGGCGGCCTGGATCGCCGCCTGGTCGGCATCGGCCGGCACCCGCACCGACCCGCGCACCTTGCCGTTGATCTGCAGCACGAGTTCGATCTCGTCGCGTACCAGCGCCTGCGGATCGACCTGCGGCCACGGTGCATCGAGCAGGTCGCCGGCGCGTGCCGCGTAGCCCAGTCCGGTCCACAGCGCATGGCCGACGTGTGGCACCACCGGATACAGCACCCGCACGAGGATCGACAGGCCTTCGCGCAGCACCTCGGTGGCCATCGGGTCGTCGGGCAGCCTGGCGCCTTCGAGCGCGTTGAGCATCTTCATCGCCGCCGAAACGACGGTGTTGTACTGCATCCGCTGGTAGTCGTAGTCGGCCTGCTTGAGGACCGTGTGGATCTCGAAGCGCAACGCCTTGAGCGCCGGCGTCGCCCGCTCGAAGTCCACGGTCGCCGGTGCACCGGCCAGGCGTGCCGCCTGCGCCTGGCCGAACGTCCACAACCGGCGCAGGAACCGGTTCGCGCCCTCGACGCCGGTGGCCGACCACTCGAGTGTCTGCTCCGGATGGGAGGCGAACATCACGAACAGCCGCGCCGTGTCGGCGCCATACTGGTCGATCAGCAGCTGCGGGTCGACACCGTTGTTCTTCGACTTGGACATCGTGCCGATGCCGCCGTACTCCACCGGCAATCCGTCGGCCTTGGAGCGGCAGCCGGTCGGCCGTCCCGCCTCGTCGTGTTGCCACTCGACGTCGTCGGGCCAGAAGTACTCGATGCCGCCCTTGTCGTTGCGCCGAAGGAAGATGTGGTTGAGCACCATCCCCTGGCACAGCAGCCGCGTGAACGGTTCGTCGAAGGTGACCATGCCGCGCCCAGGCGCGGCCGAGCCGACGCCGGTCAGGTCGCGCATCACCTTGGTCCAGAAGCGCGCGTACAGCAGGTGCAGCACCGCGTGCTCGATGCCGCCGATGTACTGGTCCATCGGCATCCAGTAGTCGTTGCGCGCGTCGACCATCGCCGAGTCGTTGTCCGGCGAGCAGTACCGCATGTAGTACCACGCCGAATCGACGAAGGTGTCCATCGTGTCGGTCTCGCGGCGCGACGGCTTGCCGCAGCGCGGACACGTGCACGACAGGAAACGTTCGTCCTTGGCCAGCGGGTTGCCGCTGCCGTCGGGTACCAGGTCCTCCGGCAGCACCACCGGGAGCTGGTCGTCGGGCACCGGCACCGGTCCGCAGTCGGCGCAGTGGATGATCGGTATCGGCGTGCCCCAGTAGCGCTGGCGCGAGATGCCCCAGTCGCGCAGCCGGTACTGGATCTTCTTGTCACCCAGGCGCTTCGCGGCGAGATCCGCGGCCACCGCGTCGACCGCGGCCTCGTGGGCGAGCCCGTCGTAGCGGCCGCTGTTGGTGCAGGCGACGTTCGCCTTGTCCTCGTACCACGCCTGCCAGGACTGGTCGGTGAACGGCGCCTCGCCGTCGCGCCAGCCTCCGGTGCGGGTGATCACCTGCCGGATCGGCAGGCCGTATTTGCGCGCGAACGCGAAGTCGCGCTCGTCGTGCGCCGGCACGCCCATCACCGCACCGTCGCCGTAGCTCATCAGCACGTAGTTGCCGACCCAGACCGCCACCTGTTCACCGGTCAGCGGGTGGGAGACGGACAGCCCGGTCGCCACCCCCTTCTTCTCCATCGTGGCGAGGTCGGCCTCCATCACCGAGCCGCGCCGGGCTTCGGCGACGAAGTCGGCGACCTTCGGATCGCGCGCGGCGGCGGCCGCGGCGAGCGGATGTTCGGGTGCGACCGCGACGAAGGTCACGCCCATGATCGTGTCGGCGCGTGTCGTGAAGACGTACATGCGGCCGTCGCCGACGGGCACACCATCGGCGCCGCGGATGTCGTGGGGGAACGCGAAGCGCACGCCGGTCGAGCGGCCGATCCAGTTCGCCTGCATCGTCCGCACACGTTCCGGCCAGCCGTCGAGGTGGCTCTCGACATGCTCGAGCAGCTCGGCCGCGTAGTCGGTGATCTTCAGGTAGTAGCCCGGAATCTCGCGCTTCTCGACGACGGCCCCGGTGCGCCAGCCGCGGCCGTCGATGACCTGCTCGTTGGCGAGCACCGTCTGGTCGACCGGATCCCAGTTGACGACCTGGGTCTTGCGGTAGGCGAGGCCGCGCTCGAGCATGCGCAGGAACAGCCACTGGTTCCACTTGTAGTACTTCGGATCACAGGCGGCGATCTCGCGCGACCAGTCGATCGCCAGACCCATCGCCTGCATCTGCGACTTCATCGTCGCGATGTTGTCGTAGGTCCAGCGGGCCGGCGCGACTCGATTCCTGATGGCCGCGTTCTCGGCCGGCAGTCCGAACGCGTCCCAGCCCATCGGCATCAGCACGTTGTAGCCGTTCATCCGCAGATGCCGCACCATCATGTCGTTGATGGTGTAGTTGCGCACGTGCCCCATGTGCAGCCGGCCGCTCGGATACGGCAGCATCGAGCAGGCGTAGTACTTGCCCTTCGGGAATCGCGGGTCGTTCTCGCGCGCGCGATAGGCGTCGATGGCCGACCAGTGCGCGCGGGCGGCGGATTCGACGGCTTGCGGGTCGTAGCGCTCTTGCATCTCGAGGGGCTCGGCGGGGCGATGGAGGATGGCGCGCTGGGCGCGGACGATCGGACGTTCGGAAGATTATAGTCGGCGGCCCCAGGCCCGGCGGGGCAGCCGCACGCCGCGCCGCGCCGGACGCGCGGCCGGCATCGCGGGCGCGCCGACCGGGCTCGCGCGGTGATCCGGCCGCCGGGCGCGCAAGCGCGGCGGCAACCCTTCCCCGGAGTCGTCCCCGGCGATGACGTAACATCGCAGGTCGCGACGTCATCGATGAACCTCCTCGCCAACCTCAACGAACAGCAGCATGCGGCCGTCACGCTGCCGCCCCAGCACGCGCTGATCCTGGCCGGGGCCGGCAGCGGCAAGACGCGGGTGCTGACCACCCGGATCGCCTGGCTGATCGCCACCCGGCAGGTCGGCCCGGGCGGTGTGCTCGCCGTCACTTTCACCAACAAGGCCGCGCGCGAGATGACCACGCGGCTGGCCGCGATGCTGCCGATCAACACGCGCGGGATGTGGATCGGCACCTTCCACGGCCTGTGCAACCGGATGCTGCGCGCCCATCACCGGGACGCCTCGCTGCCGGCCACGTTTCAGATCCTCGACAGTGCCGACCAGCTCGCCGCGATCAAGCGGCTGCTCAAGGGCCTGAACGTCGACGACCAGAAGTATCCGGCGAAGAACCTGCAGTACTTCGTCAACGACGCCAAGGAGAACGGCAGACGCGCCGGCGAACTCGAGGTCCACGACGAGTATTCGCGCCGGATGGTCGAGTTCTACGCCGCCTACGACGACCAGTGCCAGCGCGAGGGTGTCGTCGATTTCGCCGAACTGATGCTGCGCAGCTTCGAGCTGCTCAGCCGCAACCAGATCCTGCGCGAACACTACCAGCAGCGCTTCCGCCACATCCTGGTCGACGAGTTCCAGGACACCAACGAGCTGCAGTACCGGTGGCTGTCGCTGCTGGCCGGCGGCGGGGCGGCGGTGTTCGCGGTCGGCGACGACGACCAGAGCATCTACGCGTTCCGCGGTGCCAACGTCGCCAACATGGCCGCGTTCGAGCGCGAGTACCGCGTCGCCAACCTGATCAAGCTCGAGCAGAACTACCGCTCGCACGGCCACATCCTGGATGCCGCCAACGCACTGATCGCCCACAACGCCAGGCGGCTCGGCAAGAACCTGTGGACCGATGCCGGACACGGCGAGCCGTTGCGCATCTACGAATCGATGACCGATTCGCAGGAGGCGCAGTGGCTGATCGAGGAGATCCGGGGACTGGTGGGTGACGGCTCGGCGCGTGCCGACATCGCGGTGCTGTACCGCTCCAATGCCCAGTCGCGTGTGATCGAGCATGCATTGTTCTCGGCCGGGTTGCCGTACCGGGTCTATGGCGGTCTGCGCTTCTTCGAGCGTGCGGAGGTCAAGCACGCGCTGGCCTATCTGCGGCTGCTCGAGAATCCGGACGACGACGGCGCGTTCCTGCGCGTGGTCAATCTGCCGGCGCGCGGGATCGGTGCCCGGTCGCTGGAGGCGTTGCAGGATGCGGCGCGTGCGGCCGGCACCAGCCTGTATCGCGCGGTGGCCGCGGTGGGCGGTGCCGCCGCGGTCAAGCTCGCGACCTTCACGCGCCTGGTCGACGCGATCCGCGCCGAGACCCGGGTGATGCCGCTGCCCGAACTGGTCGAACACGTGGTCGAGCGGGCGGGCCTGATGACGATGTACGCGGCCGAGAGGGAAGGACAGGATCGGCTGGAGAACCTGCGCGAGCTGGTCAATGCCGCCGCCGCGTTCCTGTCCGAGGAAGGTGTCGCGTTCGACGTGCCGGCCAACAGCGGGGTCAGCGGCGTGGCCGCCTCGACCGCGCCATCCGTGTCACCCGCGGAAGCGACCGATCCGGCGCAGCCGACGCTGCTCGATCCGGCCGACGCGACCGCCGCCGGCCCGGCCGGCACGCCGCTCGCGTCGTTCCTGGCCCATGCATCACTCGAGGCCGGCGAGAACCAGGCCGGCGAGGGGGCCGACGCGGTCCAGATGATGACGGTGCATTCGGCCAAGGGGCTGGAATTCGACGCGGTGTTCCTGACCGGTCTCGAGGAAGGCCTGTTCCCGCACGAGAACTCGATCACCGAGGCCGACGGGCTCGAGGAAGAACGGCGGCTGATGTACGTGGCGATGACCCGGGCCCGCAAGCGACTGTACCTGTCGTATTCGCAGACGCGGATGCTGCACGGTCAGACCCGGTACAGCCTTCGCTCGCGTTTCTTCGACGAACTGCCGGAGGCGGCACTCAAGTGGCTGACGCCACGTGTCGCCCGCGGCAGCCGCGAAGGCTGGGGTGGCGCGTGGGAAGGATTCGATCGCGGCGGCGCACGATCCGGCGGCAGCCCTTACGGCGGCCACCAGGGCCGTCCGAGCGCCGACACGTTCCAGCGCAGCGACACCGAGCGTCGCAACGACCAGCGCACCGCGCAGCGGTTCGATCGGGCGGTGCCGTTTCGTGTCGGCCAGAACGTGCGCCATGCACGATTCGGCGAGGGCGTCGTTGTCGACATCGAGGGCCGCGGCGAGGATGCGCGGGTCCAGGTGAACTTCGGACGCGAGGGGGTCAAGTGGCTGGCCCTGTCGCTCGCCAAGCTCGAGGCGCTGGCCTGATCCGTCGCGCCACCGGGCTCGCGGAGGCTCGGATCATCGGGGCGTGAGCCGCCAGGCCGCCCTCAGGCCGGGCCGTCCGGCGCCGGCGCCGGGTCGGAAGGCGCCGACGACGTCGCGTCGCCTTCGATGACGATGTCGCGGTACGACGGCCAGAACGAACAATAGAGCACGGTCAGGAACGTCAGCGTGATCGGCGTGACCAGCAGCACGACCACCAGCGTCTGCGCGCCGCTGGCCAGCATCAGCACCTGCGTCAGCACCGAGAACGCGGCCGCCAGCGCCATCCAGGCGAGCGCGAAGCGAAGGAACGCCCCGCGATTGCGCCAGACCGCGATCAGGCTGAAGAACGCCGCCTTGGCCGGCGCGATCCCGAGCCAGCCGGTGAACATCGGGGCGAACCACAGTGCCATCTGCGACGGCGTGTACAGCAGCGTGAACACGATCAGTCCGTAGGCCATCGACATCGGATGCGCCGGGGCCGAGTCCGGGCCCTCGCCGGTGGTCAGTGCCACGAGTGCACCGCCGTCGACCAGCGAGGACACGAACAGCGACAACGCCGCGGCCAGCGAGTTGCCCACACCCAGCATCAGCAGCCGCGGCCAGGCTCGCCCGCCGTCGTCCCAGGCGCCGGAATACAGCTGCTTGGGCGGCGGACCGCGTCCCTCGTCCACATCGCGGATCGCGCGCATCAGCCCCACCGACAACAGCGGCGTCAGCAGCAGCGGCGCGAAGCCACCGACCAGCGGCAGCAGCTTCGAGAGCACCAGGCTCAGCAGGTAGAGCACGGTCAGCGCCCCGAGTGCGATCGGTTGGCGACGGAACAGCACGAAGCCTTCGCCGATCCAGGCGACGCCGCGGGACGAGGCGACGGTGACGATGCGCATGTTCAGCGCAACGCCATCGGGGTCCTGCGCCGCGATCGGAGCACCCGCTCGCAGTGCGCCGGGTCCTTCGGCGCGACGATCTGCGCCGGTCGCGGCAGGTGCAGGTCGTGCAGCCGGGAAAGCCAGAACCGCAGCGCCGCCGCCCGCAGCATCAACGGCCAGGCGACGAGTTCGTCGGCCTGCGGCTCGCGCACCGCGCGGTAGGCACCGACCAGTGCGGCCAGGTGGTCGTCCCGGAACTCCCCGTCCGCGTCGTCGATGCACCAGTCGTTGACGGTCACCGCGAGATCGAACATCCAGGAATCGCAGCCGGCGAAGTAGAAGTCGATGACGCCGCCGAGCGTCGCGCCGTCGAACAGCACGTTGTCGCGGAACAGGTCGGCGTGGACCGCGCTGCCGGGCAACGGCCGGGTGCCATGTGCCCGCGCGAACGATTCCTGCGCCGCGAGTTCCTCGTCGAGCAAGGCGGCCTGCGATCCGTCCAGGTGTGGTCGCACCTCGGTGGCGGCCTGGCGCCACCAGTCGAGTCCACGCGGATTGGGCAGCCGTTCGGGATAGTCGCGGGCCGCGAGGTGCATCCTCGCCAGCAACCCGCCGACGGCGGCGCACTGCGCCGGCGCCGGATGCATCTCGGCCACCCCCGGCAGCCGCGTGACCAGCGCCGCGGGTTTGCCGTTCAGGCGTCCGAAAAGCCGGCCTTCGCGGTCCGCGACCGGATCCGGACACGGGATGTCGTGCCCGGCCAGGTGCTTCATCAGCCCGAGGTGGAAAGGCAGGTCGGATTCGGCCAGGCGTTCGAACAGTGTCAGCACGAACCGCCCGCGCTCGGTGTCGATGAAGAAGTTGCTGTTCTCGATACCGCTGGCGATGCCGCGCAACGACAGCAGCGTGCCGAGCCCGAAACGTTCGAGCCAGGCGCTTGCCTGGTCCCTGGAGACCGGTGTGAAGACCGCCATCCGCGCCGGATCAGAGATAGAGCATCTTCTCGCGTTCCTGCTGGGTCGGCACGAATCCGCGGGTCTGGTAGAAGTCGAAGATCGCGTCGACGATCTTGGCCGGGTCGTCGATCAGCTGGATCAGGTCGAGGTCCTCCGGCGAGATCATGCCGTGGCCGAGCATCGACTTGCGCATCCAGGCGATCAGTCCCTTCCAGAAGTCGGATTCCACCAGGATCACCGGAATCTGGCGCCCCATCCGGGTCTGGATCAGGGTCAGCACCTCGGCCAGCTCGTCGAGTGTGCCGAAGCCCCCGGGCATCCCGATGAACGCCGTCGCGTACTTCGCGAACGCGACCTTGCGCGCGAAGAAGTGGCGGAACGTGATCGAGATGTTCTGGAACTCGTTGCCGCTCTGTTCCATCGGCAACTGGATGTTCAGTCCCACCGAGGGCGCCTTGCCTTCGTACGCCCCCTTGTTGGCTGCCTCCATGATGCCGGGTCCGCCGCCGGAGAGCACCGCGAAGCCGCAGTCCGACAGCATCCGCGAGATCGTCACCGTCTTGTCGTACAGCGGATGACCGGCCCGGATGCGCGCGCTGCCGAAGATCGAGACCGCGGGCCGGATCTCGGCGAGCTTCTCGGTCGCCTCGACGAACTCTGAGATAATCCCGAAGATATGCCAGGACTCGCGCGCCTTCAGCGAAGTCGACCGCTCCGGGCTCGGGATCGACCGCATTTGCGGCACATGCTTGCTGCTGGACATGACTGAACGAACGCTCCTGCTGGTCGACGGTTCGAGCTTCCTGTATCGCGCATTCCACGCGCTGCCCGACCTGCGCAGCCCGGAGGGAGCGCCCACCGGCGCGATCTACGGCATGGTAGCGATGCTAAGGCGTCTGCGTAGCGACGGCAAATTGAACGGTGGTGCCACACACGGTGCTGTGGTATTCGACGCACCAGGCAAGACCTTTCGCGACGACTGGTATCCGCAGTACAAGGCCAACCGCTCGGCGATGCCCGAGGATCTGGTGCGCCAGATCCCGGTGATCCACCAGGTGGTGCAGGCGCTGGGCTGGCCGCTGCTGATGGTCGACAACATCGAGGCCGACGACGTGATCGGCACCCTGGCCGGCCAGGCCGGCGCGCTCGGCATGAGGACGGTGATCTCCACCGGGGACAAGGACCTCGCGCAGCTGGTCGACGACCGGGTCGTGCTGATCAACACGATGACCGCGATGGGGGGGCCGCCGGAGCGGCTCGACCGGGCGGGGGTCCAGGCCAAGTTCGGCGTGCCGCCGGAGCGGATCGTCGACTACCTGTCGCTGGTCGGCGATTCGGTCGACAACGTGCCGGGTGTCGAGAAGGTCGGCCCGAAGACCGCGGCCAAGTGGCTCGGCGAGTACGGCACGCTGGACGGGGTCATCGAACACGCCGCACAGATCAAGGGCGTGGTCGGCGACAACCTGCGCCGGGCGCTGGACTGGCTGCCGCAGGCGCGCAGGCTGGTGACCGTCAAGACCGACTGCGACCTGTCCGCGCAGGTGCACTCGATCGACGAGTCGCTCGACTTCCGCAGCGAGGATTTCGCCACCCTGCGCGACCTGTTCACCCGCTGCGGGTTCAAGACCTGGATGCGGGATCTCGAGACCCGGGCCGCGGCCGCCGGCACGCCGCTGGCGGCGCCAGGCGCCGATGGCGGTGGCAACGGCGCCGGGGGTGCGAAGAGCGCCACCACGGACCTGTTCGGTGATGTCACCGACGACCAGGTCGTGGCCGCCGAGTCCGGTGTCGAGATCACGGATCCGGGCATCGAGGCACGCACGCCCGGTTCCGGTCCGATGACCGCCTCGCCGGTGACCGAGTACGAGACCGTGCTCACCGAGGAGGCGCTCACCCGCTGGATCGCGCGCATCCGGTCGGCCGAACTGGTCGCGCTCGATACCGAGACCACGTCGCTGCTGCCGATGCAGGCGCGACTGGTGGGACTGTCGCTGTCGGTCGAGCCGTTCAAGGCCTGCTACATCCCGCTGGCGCACCGGTACGCGGGCGCGCCTGATCAGCTGTCGCGTGAACACGTTCTCGAGGCGCTGCGGCCCTGGCTCGAGGATCCGGCGTGTGCCAAGGTCGGCCAGCACCTGAAGTACGACGCCCACGTGCTGGAGAACTACGGCATCCGGCTGCGCGGGATCGAACACGACACGCTGCTGCAGTCGTACGTGCTCGAGGCCCACCGGCCGCACGACATGGACTCGCTGGCCCTGCGGCACCTGAACCGCAAGACCGTCGAATACGACGCCGTGACCGGCAAGGGCGCCGGTCGCATCGACTTCGACCAGGTCTCCGTCGAGAGTGCCACCGGCTATTCGGCCGAGGACGCCGAAGTGACGATGCAGCTGCACCGCACGCTGTATCCGAGACTGGCCGCCGACTCCCGGCTCGACCGGGTCTATCGCGAGATCGAGATGCCGACCTCGATCGTGCTGCAGCGGATGGAGCGCAACGGAGTCCTGATCGACGCGGCGCTGCTGTCGGCACAGTCCGACGAGCTCGGCCGCAACATGATGAAGCTCGAGGCGCGTGCTCACGAGCTGGCGGGTGGTGCCTTCAATCTCGGGTCACCGAAGCAGCTCGGCGAACTGCTGTTCGGCCGGATGAAGCTGCCGGTGGTCAAGAAGACCGCCAGCGGCGCCCCCTCGACCGACGAGGACGTGCTGGCGAAGCTCGCCGAGGACTATCCGCTGCCCAAAGTGATCCTCGAGCATCGCGGCCTGTCTAAGCTGAAGAGCACCTACACCGACAAGCTGCCGAAGATGGTCAATCCGGACACCGGCCGGGTCCACACCAGCTACGGCCAGGCGGTGGCGGTCACCGGCCGGCTCGCCTCCAACGACCCGAACCTGCAGAACATCCCGATCCGCACCGCCGAGGGACGCCGGATCCGCGAGGCGTTCATCGCACCGCCGGGTTCGCAGCTGATGTCGGCCGACTACTCGCAGATCGAACTGCGGATCATGGCGCACATCTCGGAGGACGCGGGACTGATGAAGGCGTTCGCCGAGGGCCTCGACGTGCATCGGGCGACCGCCGCCGAGATCTTCGGCACGACCCCGGAGGAGGTCAATCCGGAGCAGCGCCGCTACGCCAAGGTGATCAACTTCGGCCTGATCTACGGCATGAGTGCATTCGGCCTGGCGCAGAACCTGGGCATCGAGCGCGACGCCGCGCGCACCTACATCGAGCGGTACTTCGCGCGCTACCCGAACGTCAAGCGCTACATGGACGAGACCCGGATCGGGGCCAAGGAGCGCGGCTACGTCGAGACCGTGTTCGGCCGCAGGCTCTGGCTGCCGGAGATCAACAGTCCCAACGGCCCGCGCCGCGCCGGCAGCGAGCGCGCCGCGATCAACGCGCCGATGCAGGGCACCGCGGCCGACCTGATCAAGCTGGCCATGATGGCCGTCCAGTCGTGGCTCGAACGCGAGCGGCTGGCCACCCGGCTGATCATGCAGGTCCACGACGAGCTGGTGCTCGAGGTGCCCGACGGCGAGATCGACATCGTCCGGGCGCAGGTTGCGAAGCTGATGACCGGCGTGGCCGAGCTGAAGGTGCCGTTGGAAGTCGGCGTCGGGACCGGCCTCAACTGGGAGAAGGCGCACTAGCTGTGAAGCGTCCACTGCGCCTGCAAGCGGAGGAAACGACATGAGCCGTCTCGTCGTACGTGGTTTCTCGCTGTCGATCGATGGTTATGGGGCCGGTGCCGACCAGAGCCTCGAACATCCGCTGGGCGTCCGTTTCTTCGAGGCGATGGGTTGGTTCTTCCCGACCCGGACCTTTCGCGACATGCACGGCGGCGACGGGGCGGGCGAGGAGGGGATCGACAACCGGATGGCCGCCCAGGCGATGGCCGGAATCGGCGCCTGGATCCTGGGCCGCAACATGTTCGGCCCGGTGCGAGGGCCGTGGCCGGACGACAGCTGGCGCGGCTGGTGGGGCGACGAACCGCCCTACCATGTGCCGGTCTTCGTGCTGACCCACCATGCTCGAGCACCGCTGGTGATGGCCGGGGGCACCGAGTTCCGCTTCGTCACCGGCGGCATCCACGAGGCGCTCGCCCAGGCGAAGGCCGCCGCCGGCGGGCGCGACATCCGTGTCGGCGGCGGCGTGGCGACGGTGCGGCAGTACCTGCAGGCGCGCCTGGTCGACGAGATCCACTTCGCGGTCGCGCCGGTGCTGATCGGCCGCGGCGAGGCGATGTACGCGGGATTGGACCTGCACACGCTCGGCTACGAATGTGTCGAGCAGGTGGCCGGCGAGCGGGCGTGTCACTTGATCCTGCGCCGGCGCGACTGAACGCGCCGGCAGGTCGTCCTGATCCGGCTCTGCCGGCATGCGCGCGGCAGGCCGGTGTTCCCGGCTTCAGGGCTGGCCGACGACCACCTCGTTGATCTGGATCACCGGTGCGAGGTCGGTGTAGTTCGGGATGTCGGCCAGGATCTCCTGGGCGTGTGGACCGAATCCGGCCTGGAAGTCCTCGACCGAATTGCAGTAGATGTGGCAGGACGCGAGGTAGGTCGCGGATTCACCCGGCGCGCCGCCGGCGATGCCCTTGTCCACCGTGTAGAAGCGACATTTGTCGCCCATGCGCGCCTTGACCAGCGGCATGTGTTTGTCCTTGTAGTAGCCGTGATCGAACCGGGCACCCGGCTTGTTCGGGTACATCACGCTGACCTTGATCATGGTTGTCTCCTCGTTGTTCGGGCCACTCGCGGGCCGTGAACCCGTGATGCTGCACGAAAAGGGGTCGCGAGTTCAAGCCGGCGATCGGCCGCGCAGCGTCGCGTCGATCCAGCCCGCGGTGCGGTCCAGCATCGCCGCGAGGATCTGCGCATCCGTGCGCCCGCTCTTCGCGGGCACGTGGAACGAGTGATCCGCATCCTCGATCGTCTCGAGGGTCGCGATCGGGCGCAGCGACCCGGTCACCTGTGCGACCAGCGGATTGTCGGCGAGGGCGTCGCGAGTGCCCTGCAGGAACAGCATCGGCACTTCGATCCGTGCCAGATGAGCCGCGCGTTGCACCGAGGGCTTGCCGGCCGGATGCAGCGGAAAGCCGATGAACACCAGGCCGGCGACACCGGGCAGCGGTGATTCGGCCTGGGCCTGGGAGGTCATCCGTCCGCCGAAGGACTTGCCGCCGGCCAGCAGCGGCAGGCCCGGCAGGCTGTCGCCGGCGTGTGCGACCGCGGCGCGGACGACGCGCTGGGCCAGTGCCGGCGGATCGGGACGCCGGGATCCCTGTTCCATGTATCGGAACTGGTAACGCAGGACCGCGATGCCGCGCTCGGCGAGTCCCTCGGCCACCTCGGTCATGAATCGATGCCGCATGCCGGCGCCGGCGCCATGGGCGAATACGAAGGCCGCGCGCGCGGCGCGTGGCGCGGTCAGCAGGCCCGACACCGACTCGTCGTCGTCGAGTCGGATCGTCAGCGGTTCGTGCGACAAGTGATGCCTCCGCGATGCGGGTCGGATGACCCGATGCTGGCCAATGGGATGTGACGCTGTCAATGCGCGTGGTCGCGTTGCCGGGTCGTGCCGGATCGCGTATGTTGGCGCCACCGGATCACGGGCGAGCGAGGGTCGGGCGCCGGACGGCCGATCCGGCCGGATCCGTCTGCCCCGAGGAGGCGGCCGAGGCGATGCTGGCGGGCAACCTGTTCGACGACTCGGCATCACCCGCACAGGGCGAGCGCTTCGACGAGTTGCTCAGGCTCGGTGACCTGGTCATCGAGCGGATCGTCAGTTCGGATCGGCTGGATCCGCGCGAATCGGTGCAGTCGCAGGACGAATGGGTCGTGCTGGTGCGGGGCTCGGCGGAACTCGAAATCGCCGGGGTGATCCGGTCGCTCGCGCCGGGTGACCACCTGTTCATCGCCGCGGGCACCCCGCACACCGTACGGTCGGCCACCGATGGCACGCTCTGGCTCGCGGTGCATCTGCACCCGCGGCAACCGGGCACCGCGCCGACAGGCAGCCAGGGAGCGGAGCATCGTGGTGTGTCCGGCGATGCGCAGGTCTGCTAGTGTGCTGGCCTGCGGGTACCCGCATTGTCGCGGCCCCGCGTCGAGGATCGAGGAGACGACAACATGAAGATCATCGGGTGCGCCGCGCTGGCGGCGGGATTGCTGCTGGGCGCGGGAGGGTGTTCGATCGGCGGGGGCGACGGCTGGACGCGCCTGGTCGACGGGACACGCGGGCTGGACAACTTCGTCCGCTCCGGCGGCGAGGCGAACTGGACCGCGGTCGACGGTGCGATCCAGGCCACCGAAGGCGGCAAGACGCCGTCCTACCTGGTCACCAGATCGTCGTACAAGGACTTCATGCTGCGCGCGGAGTTCTGGGCCAGCGACGATGCGAACAGCGGCATCTTCATGCGCTGCAAGGACCCGGCGAAGATCGACGACGAGAGCTGCTACGAAGCGAACATCTTCGACCAGCGGCCGGATCCCACGTACGGCACCGGTTCGATCGTCAAGGTCGCACCGGTTCCGTTGCCCACGCCGATGGCAGGCGGCCGCTGGAACACGTTCGAGGTGTCGATGCAGGCGGACCACCTGGTCGTCGTGCTGAACGGCGACAAGACGGTCGATGTCCGTGATTCGAAGCTCGCCAGCGGTCCGTTCGCGCTGCAGTGGGGGCGCGGGACGATCAAGTGGCGCAAGGTCGAGATCAAGCCGCTCTGAGCGACGTTGCATCTGCCGGCAGCACCACACGCACCAGCAGGCCCGGACCGGCGTCGGGTGGCGGGCAGCGATCCCCGGCGGCGTTTCCCGCCGCCGCGTGGGGTCCCATCGATATCGTGCCGCCGAGGCGTTCGACCGCACGCCTGACGATCGCCAGGCCCAGCCCGACGCTCTGGCCAGCGTCGTCGTCGTGATCGGTGCCGACCCGTCGGAAGCGCAGGAATGCGTCGTCGATCGCCTGCTCGGGAATGCCCGGTCCTTCGTCGCCGATGGCCAGCACCACACGCGCCGGTTCGGCATCGAGCGCCACCCGGATATGTCCGCCGGCCGGCGAATACTTGATCGCATTTTCGAGCAGGTTGTCGACGATCGCACCGACCGCATCGGGGTCGACAGTGATCGAGTGGCTGTCCGGCGCCTCGACCGAGATCGTCAGCCGGCGCCGATCGGCCACCGGCACCAGCAGCGCGACCCGTTCGCGCAGGAACTCGGCCAAGTCGAGTCGTCGCTCGAGGCCACGGCGGTCGTCGGCGTCGAGCCGCGACATGCCCAGCAGTTGCCGCGTCAGACGGTCGGCGCGCGCGATGCCGGCGTCCAGGTCCCTCAACGCGGCGTCCCGCCGCTGCTTCGCGTCCAGCGGATCGGCGACGGACGATTGTGCCTGGCCGCGGGCGATGTCGAGATTGGCCTGCATGATCGCCAGCGGCGTCTTCATGCCGTGGGCGACGTCGGCGAGGAACCCCCGCTCGCGCACCAGCTGGGCGCGCAGCCTGGCCATCAGTTCGTTGACCGCCTGGACCAGCGGCTTCAGTTCACGGTGGACCGGGACCTGCATCGGCGACAGCTCCAGCTCGCGCACCCGGCCTTCGATCGTGCCGACCACGTCACGCAACGGTGCGAGTCCGCTGCGCAGCGTGAACCACGCGGGAACCAGCAGCAGCGGCAGGCTCAGCAGCAGCGGCACGAACACGAACCCGGCACTCGGCCACATCAGGCTGAAGGCATTGCGCCGTGGCATCGACACCCGGACGACCATCGCGGTGTCCTGGTCGTGGAGCACGTGGGCGTTGTAGACGCGGCCGTCGTGTTCGAACCGTTGCTGTTCCGGTTCGACCGGCGGCACAGCCAGCGGCAGTTGGCGGCCCGGCCCGAGGTGCACACCGGCGCGCCAGACCTGCAGCCAGACCATGCCGGGGTCGTCGTCGCCGCGGGCATTCTCGACCTCGATCGCCTGGACCTTGTCCAGCGCCTGGGTCAGGTGCTCGGGATCCGCCGCGAACGCAGTGGCCGCGGCGAGGATCTGACGCGCGTAGGTCCGCATCGCATTGTGCTGCTGGTCGTCCCCCATGCGCAGTGCCTGCCAGATGACGACCAGCGCGACGGCGAACCAGAGCGCGGAGGTGACGCCGACGAAGCCGAGCATCAGGCGGCGCAGCAGCGAACGGCGATCCGGCTTCACGGCGTGCCCGGCGCTTCGATCAGGTAACCGACGCCGCGCACCGTCCGGATCATGTCGCTGCCGATCTTGCGGCGCAGGTTCGACATGTGCACGTCGAGTGATTGTCCCTGGCTCTCCGGCATCGCATCGAGCTCCAGCTGTCGTCGTGTCCGGACGCGGTTCTTGTGCAGCATCAGCTGCTGCAGCAGCGAATATTCGGTCGGCGACAGGTTGACCGTCTGGCCGGCCCGGGTGCAGGTGCGCCTCGCCTCGTCGAGCGACAGATCACCGACCGTCAGCAGGCCCAGCCCGTCGGGATCGCCGGCGCCTCGTCGTGACGCCCGGCGCAGCACCGCGCGCAGGCGCGCCAGCAGTTCCTCGGTGGCGAACGGCTTGACCAGGAAGTCGTCGGCGCCGGCGTCCAGCCCGTCGATTCGCACCTGCAGTGTGTCGCGCGCGGTCACGATCAGCGCGGGCAGTACACACGCCCGGCGGCGCAGGGCCTTCAGGACGTCGATGCCGTCGCCGTCCGGCAGGCCAAGGTCGATGACAACGGCATCGAACGGTTCGGCATCGAGCCATCGTCCCGCCGCCTCGACGGTGCGCAGCCAGGTGACCCGGTATCCGGCATCACCGAGTGTGGCGGCCAGTGCCCTGCCCAGCAGCAGGTCGTCCTCGATCAGGCAGAGATTCATGGCTCGGTGCGGATGTTGCCGGTCCTCGACGTTAACGCACAAGCCCTAAGGCTTGCTGAAGGCGGCTGCGCACGGGCTTGAGCCAGTCTTCATCGAGCGTTGAAGCGATCTTAAGGCGCGCTGTCGAGACTGCGGACTCCTTCCACCACCGGAGTCCTCGTCATGAAACACACCGTTGCCACCTTCGCCGCGGCCCTCGTCGCCTATGCCGCCACGCCTTGTGTCCACGCCGCCAATCCGCTCGAGCGCGACGGCTTCTTCGCCGGGATCTCGGTCGGCGCCTCGTCGGGCGCCGCGGGACCGATCGGCCGCATCGAGCAGGACTATCCGGAGTCACATACCGCCGGCCGGCTCCGCGGCGGCTACTGGTTCTCGCCGAATTGGGGGATCGAGGCGGGATATACCCGCCTGGGTCGCATCGAGCAGCGCTACACCGACGGCACCTTCCGCGGCCAGGGGGAGGCACTGCACGTCGGCGGGCTGGCCCGCCTTGCCTTCGCCGACCGTTGGGCGCTGGTCGGCAAGCTGGCGCTGGTGTCGACCCGCGTCAAGGACGACGGTTCGACGGGAGTGTCCACGAGCTACGACCGGCTGAAAGGCCGCTCGACATCTCTGGCGCCGGGTGTCGCGCTCGAATACGCGCTGTCGGAGCGGGTCGCACTGACGCTGGAGGCCGACTCGATGGGCCGTGGGGGCAAGAAGCTCGATCTCGGTTATGCCGGGCTCGGGCTGCGTTACGCGTTTTGAGGTGTGTGCTGATGTGCCCCGCACGTCGCAGGACGCGATGGCGGGTGAATACCGGATGAGGCGGCGGACTCCCGGGTCCGCCGCCCGATCCACGCTATCGTCGTCTCACCGCACCGGCTTGGATGGCGCCATCTTTTCCGGCGGCATCATGCCGGGATCGCCAGGCACACGCACGCCGTCACCGGACGTCGAAGCGCCGGAGCGTCCCGACGGGCTGTCCGACGACGTCCCCGACGACTTGCCGCCGCGGGTCAGTGACGCATTCACTTTCTCGGCCATCTTCAGGTGCTCCTCGAGCACCGGCAGCGTCTTCGCGGCGAAGCGCTTGACTTCCGGATCGCCGCTGGTCGTGCTTGCCTTGCGGAACTCGGCGACGTCCTGCTGGTGATCGGCGACCATGAACTTCATGTATTCGCGATCGAACTGCTCACCGCTCAAACCGGCCAGCCGATCGACGTCGGCCCGCTTCTCGTCGGGCAACGCCGAAGGCACCGGTACGCCGCGGTTGACGGCGATCTTCTCCAGTTCGCTGTTAGCCCGGGCATGGTCTCCCGACATCTTCTGTCCGAACCGCTTGACCTCGCTGTTGGACGCTTTCTGCTGGGCGATCTTGCCGAGTTCGACTTCGAGCATGCCACCGGCGGTGGCCTTCTCGATGAACGCACGATCCGCCGGATCACCCTTGGCCGGTGTCGTCGCGGCACCGGGCGGGTCCTTCATCTGTGCAAACGCCGGAGCGACCGCGACCACGGCCGAGCATGCAAGGACCAGGGACGTTTTCTGGAATTTCCGCAGGATCACGACAGGACTCCTTGTGATGGTTCGTGTACCGTCGGACTCGCAATCCGCGTGCCGCACCGCGACCTCGCCGATCGAGTGCCGCTTCCACTCAGTGGCCATCGCGGGGGCGCTGCGTGCGTTCGCTCTCCTGCCCGGACGGTGTCTCGGCATCGAGGTCGTGCTGCGGCGACTCGGGCATCTGCGTAGGTTCGTCGCCGTGGTGGATCAGCTCCTCGATGATGAAGCGACCGTAATGCTGGGCGCGCTCGGCTCCCGCCGCCTTGGCGATGCCCGCGATCGCCTGGGCCTGGTCGTCGTCATCGGCCTTGACCACCAGCCAGACGTATCCCGCCTTGGCCAGCTCCCGATGCGCCTTGATCAGGTTCATCTCCTGGCCGATCGATGCCAGGGCGCCGGCCCGTTCCATGTCGTCCTCGATCTGCCGCCACATCTCCGCGGCGCTGTAGCGCGTGATCTCCACGCCCAAGGGTGCCAGCGCCTGCTCGACCCGATCGAGATCGGTGTCGGGAGGAAAAGAGATGACGATGTGACCGATCGGCTTGAAGACACCGTACGATAGCGGGGGGTGCTGCTTGTCCATGGCAAGTCCTGGTGATCCCGGACGTGGTCCGATCCGGAAAGACGCAGCAAGCCCCGTGCCCATGTTTCGGAGCGCGCCATCTTCGTGACGGAGCGGCTTCCGAGTGGTCACGTCGAATCACCCCTAAACGGAGGAAGAAGACAATGGACGCCGAACAACTGCGTTCGATGCAGGCGCCGCACAAGGACCGCTACCGCACCGAGCCCGCGAGCGCGCTGATCACATTGCGTGCCCACGGCCGGCTCGGTGATGGCCTGAGCTGCAAGGTCGAGACCGGGCGGGCACTGGTCACCGCCGGCCTGCACCCGGCCACCGGCGGTTCCGGCGAGGCGGCGTGTTCGGGCGACATGTTGCTCGAGGCGCTGGTCGCGTGCGCCGGGGTGACGCTGAACGCGGTCGCCACCGCACTGGCGATTCCGCTGCGCGACGCGCAGGTGACGGCCGAGGGGGATCTCGATTTCCGCGGCACTCTCGGCGTCGCGAAGGACGCGCCGGTCGGATTCAGCGCGATCCGGCTGTCGTTCCATCTCGACACCGATGCATCGCAGGAGCAGATCGCGACGCTGCTCAAGCTGACCGAGCGCTACTGCGTCATCTACCAGACCCTCGCCCGCCCGCCGCAACTGACCGCGGTCCGCGCCGACACATGACAGGCGCCGCCGCCCGTTGCCGCGGCGTGTCGGCGGCGGCTCTCGTTGCGGTGTGCTGCGTGGCATGCACCCAGGCCACGGGGCAGGCCTGGCAACGCAACGAATGCGGCCGGATCGCCGATGCCAGCGAATACCAGCGCTGTCTCGAGCGCACTCGCGGCGGGGAGGACGAGTATCGCCGCGACGTCGAGCGGGCCCGCGGTTCCCGCTGATCGTTCCGCGTTCCTCATGCAGCCCGGTTATCGCGAGGACCTCGCACACATCCACGACTGTGCGTTCGGCGGACTGGCCGAGGCCGGCGCCGGCGAACTGCTCGAGCGGTTGCGTCGCGCCGGCATCGACCGGGGCACGATTGCCGAACTGGGTTGCGGGGGTGGGCACTCGTCACGGCGCCTGGCCGATGCGGGCTTCGACATCGTCGGTGTCGACCTGTCGGCGGCACTGGTCGAGCGCGCGCGGCTGCGCGTGCCAACCGGTGACTTCCGGCTGGGCTCGATTGCGGCCGCCTCCTTGCCGCCGTGTGTCGCGGTGACCGCGTTCGGCGAGGTGATGAACTACCGGTTCGACCCGGCGGACGATCGCGAGGCCGGACGGCGCCTGTTCGAGCGGGTGCATCAGGCGCTGGTTCCGAACGGCCTGTTCCTGTTCGATCTGGCCACCCATGATCGGGCACCCGCCGGCGGTTCGCCGCGGACGTTCTTCGAAGGTGACGACTGGGCGGTGCTGGTCGATACGTCGGTCGATCGTGCCGCCGGCGTGATGACCCGTCGTATCACGACGTTTCGTCGCCTCGGCGAGGGATTCCGGCGCGATCACGAGGAACACCGGTTGGATCTCGTCGATCCGGCCGGTGTCATCGACGCACTTCGACGGACCGGCTTCGCGGTACAGCCGCTTCGTGCCTACGGCGCACGCAAGTTGCCACCGGGACTGGTCGCGTTCGCCGCGATCAGATAGTCCCGCCGACCCGCAGCGGCAGCGTGCGCATGCCACGGAACACCAGTGAATCGATCCACGCCGGTGGTTCGTCGTCCGGCTCGATCCGCGGATACCTCGCGAGCAACGCCGGCAGGGCGACCTGCCCCTCGGTGCGTGCCAGCGGGAAGCCGAGGCAGATGTGGATGCCGTGGCCGAACGCGAGGTGTGCGATGCCGTCGCGGCGCAGGTCGACCCGGTCCGGATCGTCGTAGGCACGAGGGTCGCGGTTGGCCGCGTTCAGCAGCAGCACGACCCGGTCGCCCTGGCGCAGCGTGCGGTCGTGCAGGACGTGGGTCTCGCCGACCACGCGGACCTGCGTGCCCGAGGGCCCGTCGTAACGCAGCAGTTCCTCGACCGCCTGGGGTGCGAGCTGCGGCTGGTCGCGCAGCAGTGCGAGCTGGTCCGGAAAGTGCAGCAGCGCGGCCACACCGTTGCCGATCAGATTGGTCGTCGTTTCGTGGCCGGCGAACAGCAACAGGATGCAGGTCGCCACGCGTTCGTCGTCGCTCAGCCGATCCTCCTCCGGATCGGGCCCGTCCAGGTGCACAAGTTCGCTCAGCAGGTCGGCGGTCGGCTCGGCCCGCCGGCGCGCGATCAGCGAGCGGAAGTAGTCGGCCATCTCGCGGGTCGCCGCCTGCGCGATGTCGTACTTGTCGGGCGACGCCCGCGACGAGCCGATGAACAGCGCCACGTCGTCGGACATCCGCTTGATCCATGCCAGGTCGCCTGCGGGCACGCCGAGCATCGCCATGATCACCAGGCAGGGGAGGGGGCCGGCGAAGTCGGTGATCAGGTCGATCCGTTCCCGCTCGCCGATCGCATCGAGCAGGCGGCGGGTGATGGTCTCCACCGTGGGCCGCATCGCCTGCATCGAACGCGCATGGAACACCCGCGAGGCGAGCCGCCGCAGCCGCGTGTGCCGTGGCGGATCCTGGAACACCATCCAAAGTGACAGGTAGCGCACGATGTCGGCGATCCGTGCCGCCTCGGCACCGGGCAGCGACTCGAAGTAGGGCCGCAGGCGGTCCGACGAATAACGCTCGCGCTCGAGCAGCGCACGACGGGTGTCGGCGTGACGGGTCAGCACCCAGCTCTTGAGCCGCGGACTCCAGTGACACGGGTCCTCGTCGCGCAGGCGCGTGTACAGCGGATACGGGTCCGCCAGCGTCGCCGGGTCCTCGGGGTTCCAGTCGATCGTGCCCATGACCGGTGATTGTATGCACCAGGATGCCGAACGCCGCACTGTCCGTGTGGCGCGCGTAGCAGCCGGTTGCTACAGCCTCGTCGCGATCGGTGCATCACATCGCTGCTCGAGGCAACGGTTCGGTTCCCACGTTTACATCGCCGGACGGCGTCCCTATACTCCGACTTCACCCGGATGCCGGCGACCGCGACAGAGTGCGGATGCGGGCTGTCATGCGGCACCGATGCCGTGCTGCGGTGAGACATGCGGCGGACCGTCTTTGAGCGCATCCGCCGTCGACGACAACGAGGAGGAGATTTCGATGCGTATCTCGAAGGTAGGCGCTGCGCTGGCGATGGCCGGTTCGCTGGGTGTATTCAGCGCGCCGGTGTTCGCCCAGGCTCAGATCAAGCTCGAACCGCTGGTGACCGGCGTCAACACGCCGCTGGCGATGGTGCAGCCGCCGGGGGACAGCCGTATGTTCGTCGTCGAGCAGAACGGCAGGGTCAGGATCGTCGCCGGCGGCAAGCTGAAGGCGGTGCCTTTCCTGGACATCCGGTCGAAGATTCCGAAGCTGCAGCAGGACTTCGACGAGCGTGGTCTGCTCGGCATCGCATTCCATCCGAAGTTCAAGGAGAACGGCAAGTTCTACGTGTCGTACAGCGCGCACCTGGACTACCAGCAGGACCTCGCGCAGATGCTCTGGTACGACCACTCCAACGTGGTCGAGGAGTACACGGTCAATCCGAAGGATCCGGACGCGGCCGATCCGAGCAGCGCCCGACGCATCCTGTCGACGCCGTGGCCGCAGTTCAATCACAACGGCCACTGGATCGGTTTCGGCCCGGACGGCAAGTTGTACGTCTCGCTGGGTGACGGAGGATATGCGAATGACTGGGGCATCGGCCACAACGTGACCGAGGGCAACGGACAGGACATGTCGGTGCACCTCGGCAAGATGCTGCGCATCGACGTCGACACCCGGACCGAGGACAAGCCCTACGGCATCCCGGCCGACAATCCGTTCGTCGGCAACAAGATGGCCAAGCCCGAGATCTGGGCGCTTGGCCTGCGCAATCCGTGGCGCTGTTCGTTCGACAAGGAAGGTGGCGAGCTCTACTGCGGCGACGTGCAGCAGAACAGCTACGAGGAAGTCAGCGTGATCGCCAAGGGCCAGAACTACGGCTGGCGCAAGATGGAGGCGACCCACTGCTTCGACTACCAGAAGCCCGACAACCATCCGGCCAGCTGCGACAAGACCGGCCTGACGCCGCCGATCCTCGAGTACAAGAACTGCACCGCGCAGCCCAACGGTTGCCTGGGCATCTCGGTGACCGGCGGGTTCGTCTACCGCGGTTCGCACGCGGCCTGGAAGGGCAAGTACATCTTCGGTGACTGGAGCAAGTCGTTCGCCGAGATGGACGGGCAGATCTTCATCGGCACGAAGGGTGCGGACGGCAAGTGGTCGATGGAAGTCGCGCAGGTCGCCGGCATGGCGGGCAAGAAGCCGTACATCCTTGGGTTCGCCCAGGACAACGCAGGCGAGGTCTACGCGCTGACCTCGGTCACCACCGGCCCCAACGGCTCGCTGGACACGATTTACAAGATCGTCCCAGCGCAGTAAGTTGACGCCATCGCACGGTCGATCCGGGCTGCGGCCCGGGTCGACGGTTCGGCGAATGGTCTTCCGGACGAAGGCCCGCGGCCGGCTCCGCTCGTGCGAGCCGGCCGTTGTCTTGTCCTGCCACAGGAGTTGATCCAAGCATGGTTCGTCGCCCCCTGGTCCTGTTCTCGATGGCACTGGCGGCAGTGATCGCGCCCGCGCTTGCGCAACAGGATCCGAAGACCGCCGCCAGCGAGGCGCCACCGGTCTTCGACAGCAAGTTCCTCCAGGATCCGGCCAACATCAAGGTCGGTGAGACGGTCTGGACCGGCCAATGCCGGCATTGCCACGGCAGCAGCGCATATCCGGGCAAGGCGCCCAAGCTGCGTCCCGGTGCGCTCGATCCGGCATTCATCTACGAGCGGGTCACCGACGGCTTCCAGAAGATGCCGGCGTGGAAGGAAGTGTTCTCGCAACACGAGCGGATGAGCGTCGTTGCGTATATCAAGAGCGGCGACTTCTCGCCCTGAGTCCGAGGAGTGGCCGTCGCGCGGTGGCCCGGCTGACGTTGTGTTCAGGGCCTGCCGGCACGGCGCCGAAGCATCGGCTGCATCAGCGCCCATAACATCAGCGGCAGGAGCGCACAGGCGGCCATCGTGAGCAGCGGCCGATCCGCGCCCGCGTGGCCGATCGCCGCGAAGGCGAAGCCCAGCGGGGCCGCCCCGCAGGCGAGCGCCAGCACGAAGAATCCCAGCGGCATCCGCGACAGGCCGGCCAGACAGGCGATCACTTCGGGCAGGATCGGCTGCCAGCGTGACAGCGCCACCACCCAGCCGCCGAAGCCGGCGAACAGCCGGTTGCCGTAGTCGAGCATCCGATCGCCGATCAGTCGTCGTGCAAGCGGCCGGCCGAACAGCCGACAGATGCCGTAGCCGACCAGGCCCGAGGCGATCGAGCCGGCGGTCGCGATCGCGCCGCCCCACCACGGACCGTACAGGATGCCCAGGGCGGCCATCACCGCCGATGAAGGCACCGGCAGCACCAGGTCGGCGATCAGCAGCCCGATGGCGCTCAGCCAGGCGTACGGGCCGAGTTCCTGCAGCCACTGCACCGCACCGTCGCCGGCGAAGGCAGCCTCGAAGCGATCGCCCCAGAACACGAACGGCAGCGCGAAGGTGACCGCGAGGAACAGCGCCACCGCGAGGAACCGGAGCATCGGTCGCGGCCGCGCGATCGACGGGGCGGCACGCCGAAGGCTACTTGATGATCAGGTCGTCCATCGTGCGCCGGTCCTTCGGCGTCTCGACCCGCGGATCACGCCCTCCGCGCAGGATCGAGTTTCCCTCGTAGACTGCACGCTGGTCGATCGCCGCGCCGTCGAGCCAGTCCGATTCCTTCATCTGGCCGCTCTGGCCGTAGGCATCGAGCGCGTTCTGATAACAGGCCAGCCTGACCTGTTCTTCCGGGATGCCACTCTGCAGCGCGAGCCTGGCGGTCTTGGCGACACCGAGCGGCTCGGAGATCCCCCAGTCGCACGCGGAATCCACGATGATCTGCCGGGCGCCGTACTGGCGCAGGATCTCGACCATCCGTTGGTTGCCCATCTTGGTGCTCGGATAGATCGAGAACGCGGCCCAGAAACCGCGGTCGAGCACCTCGCGCACGGTCTCCTCGTTGTTGTGGTCGACGATCACCTTCGAGGGCGCGAGACCGTGTTCGATGCAGACATCCATGGACCGCGTGGTGCCACGCTTCTTGTCGCGATGTGGCGTATGGATCATCACCGGAAGATCGAGCTGCTTGGCCAGCTCGAGCTGCAGCCGGTAGTACTTGTCCTCGAGGGCGGTCTGCTCGTCGTAGCCGATCTCGCCGATCGCGACCACGCCCTCCTTCAGCGCGAAACGCGGGATCAGCTCCATCACGCCGTCGGCCAGCGCCTCGTTGTTGGCCTCCTTCGAGTTCAGTCCGATCGTGCAGTAGTGGCGGATGCCGAACTGGCTGGCGCGGAAGCGCTCGAAGCCCACGATCGACGACAGGTAGTCGAGATAGGAACCGACGTTGGTGCGCGGCTGGCCGAGCCAGAACGCGGGTTCGATCACCGCGACCACGCCGGAAGCGGCCATCGCCTCGTAGTCGTCGGTGGTGCGCGAGATCATGTGCGCATGGGGGTCGATCAGCATCATGGGGGTGTCTCCTGTTGGCGTCCTGTCGTCAGCTCGGCACGACCGTGTTCCAGTCGAGACGGCCGGCCTCGATGTCTCGGGCGAGTTCCGGGTGGGCCGCCAGCCGGCCACGCGCCTGCGGGTCCGGCGAGGCCGCCAGTGCCAGCGCCGCAGCGCGGCGTTCGATCGGCGTGCCGCCGGACAGTGCCCGGTCCAGGTCGTCGAGCGCCGCACCGCGGGCGAACGGGCCGACACAACGCCAGATCTCCCAGGGCACGACGCGGCCGGCGGCCCAGCGTTCATGGGCGAAGTCGAGCATGATCCGGGCGAGTTCCTCGTTCGCACGCTCGTCCAGGCCCTGCACCGGCGCCAGCGGACAATCGATGAACAGCGCCTTGAGCACCATGTGGTTCCAGCGGTGCGTGTCGAGATGAGTGCGCGGATACGGATTGTCGTGAACGATTGCCTCGAACACCTGGCGCATGTTGCTGCGCAGCCCCTCGCCGACCAGCGGTTCGAGTGATCGGGGTGCTGGATACAGCGACAGGCCACGGTAGAAAGCCGCGAGTTCGGCCGGATCGGCGGTCTGGCACAGCGACTGCAGACGAGCCGCGAACGGAGGGTCATCGGCCGGCAGCCCGCTGACGATCAGGATACGGGCCGCGTCGATGATGCTCCAGCGCTCCGGCGTCCAGCCGGGCAACGCCGCACGTGCCTGAGCGCGCTGGTCATCGTCCAGTCGCAGCGCCTGGGCACCAAGCCGCCGCGGCACCAGGCCGAGCGCCATCGCCAGCACGGTGTCGGCGGGACTGCCGCCGAGGGACTCGAGCTGCCCGGACAGCCAGTCGCGCTGTTCCGGTGACAACTGCTCCATCAGCCATTGCTTCAGAAGTGTGCGGGCCTGCTGGCTCATCCGGGCTCCGTGCGATCATTGCCGCTTCCTGCACGCCCACGCGTGTGGCATGCAGCGCCTCATTCTAGAACCGAAAGCGACTTTCGTCCCCGCATGCATCCGACCCTCGTGATCCTGGCCGTCGGGCTGTCGCCGGCCCTCGTCGGCGAACACACGCCGCGCCTGAAGCGACTCGCCGAGCAGGGCGCGATGCGGCCGCTGTGGACGGTGCTGCCGGCCGTCACCTGCACCGTGCAGTCGACCCTGCTCACCGGCACGATGCCGAGCGAACACGGCGCGGTCGCCAACGGGTGGTTCTTCCGCGAGCTGGCGGAGGTGGCGCTGTGGAAACAGTCGAACCGGCTGGTGGCCGGCGAGCGGATCTGGGATGCCGGCAAGGCCCGCGACCGTTCGTTCACCTGCGCGCAGATGTTCTGGTGGTACAACATGTACTCAACCGCCGACTGGAGCGCGACGCCGCGGCCGATGTATCCGGCGGACGGTCGCAAGATCCCGGACCACTACACCGAGCCGCCGGATCTGCACGACGAACTCGACCGGGTCCTCGGTCCGTTCCCGCTGTTCAAGTTCTGGGGGCCGATGGCCGACATTGCGTCGACCGCCTGGATCGCGGAGGCGACGCTGCACGTGATGCGCACCCGGCATCCGACGCTGACGCTGACCTACCTGCCGCATCTGGACTACGGCCTGCAGCGGCTCGGCCCGGACCTGGCACATCCTCGGATCCGGCAGGACCTGCGCGAACTGGATGATGTCTGTGCCCGCCTGATCGACCAGGCGCAGGCCGACGGCATGCAGGTGATCGTCGTCTCGGAGTACGGCATCACGCCGGTCAAGGACGCGATCCACATCAACCGCGCGCTGCGCGAGGCGGGCCTGATCCGCGTGCGGCCCGAGGAATTCGGCCGCGAGATACTCGATGCCGGCGCCTCGCAGGCGTTCGCGCTCGCCGATCACCAGATCGCCCATGTCTATGTTCGTGATCCCGCGTGTATCGGGGGGGTGCGCGCGATCCTCGAGAAACTGGACGGTGTCGAGCGGGTGCTCGATGCCGACGGCCAGCGCGCCGCCGGGCTCTCCCATCCGCGCAGCGGCGAACTGGTCGCGATCTCGCGCGCCGACCGCTGGTTCAGCTATTACTACTGGCTCGAGCCGGCGAAGGCACCGGACTTCGCGCGCACCGTCGACATCCATCGCAAGCCGGGGTACGACCCGGTCGAGCTGTTCGTCGATCCGGCGCTCCGTCTTCCGACCCTGGCCACCGGATGGCGGCTGGCCAAGCGCAAGCTCGGGCTGCGCACGCTGCTCGACGTGATATCGGCCGACGCAACCTCGCTGGTCAGGGGATCACACGGCCGGCTGACCGACGACCCGATGCACGGTCCGCTGGTGATCAGTTCACGCGCGGACAGGATGCCGTCGGGCCCGGTCGATGCGACCCGCTTCAAGCAACTGGTGCTCGATCACGTGTTCGACTGAAACGGCGAGACAACGGAACCGTGCCGGGACTCCGTCAGCAGGCCGGGCCACGCTTCGCAGAGCGCAAGTACAAGCGCAGGCGGAGTCGGGATCGCGTACGCCGAGCACCGGAACACGCGATTCGGGACGTGCAATGGTCTCGAAACGGGGACCTTGCTCAGGTGCCGGTGATCCAGCGTTGCAGCACCAGGGTCAGCATGAACGCAGCGACGGCGAAGATCGCCGCACCCGGCGCACCCGCGCCCGCCAGCAGCATCGCGTCGAGCAGCGAGATGCCGGCGATCAGGCTCACCACCGCGCGGCCGATGTCACCGGGCCGGCGCCGTCGCAGCAGCCACAGCGCCACGACGATCCAGCCGGTGAACAGCAGCCAGAGCGGCAACACCCGCGGATCGCCGAGCGCGAGCAGCAACCCGTACACGACCGGTGCGCCGAGGAAACCGAGTGGCCACAGATTGCCGAAGCGTGCGAGATCTTCCTGCTTGGCGACGTAGGTCAGGCCGATCAGGTAACACAGCAGCAGCGCGGCGCCGATCCACAATTCGCGCGGCAGCACGGTCGCCAGGCCCCAGCCGGCACCGACATAGACCAGCACACGGCACAGGCCCATGACGACCGGACCGAAGGGGTTGTCCTTGTGATGCCAGTTGTAGAACGTGATCGCGCCCGCCAGCGCGAGGCCGCCGGCCACCGGCAGCGCTCCGGTGCCCGGCGGCAGACCGTAGCCGACCCAGGCAAGCAACACGAGCCCCAGGGCCATCAGGCCGTAGCCGACGCCGAACACCTCGCCGCGGCCGGCGTCGCCGGCGGGGATCGGTCGCTGCGGCCGGTGGGTCGCGTCGTACTTCGCGTCGAACGCGTCGTTCAGGAACATCCCGCCGACGTAGAACAGCGAGAAGGCGCAGATCATCACCGCGACCGGTCCCCATGGCAGCACGCCGGCGGCGAGCACCGCGCCAGCGACCGTGTTGGTCCACACGGTCGGCAGGTTCGACACCCGGCCGAGCCGCAGTGCGGTTCCCAGCTTCACGGTGCACCCGCGACCGCTGCGGCCGGTTCGAGCCGGTCGCGGACCCAGCACAACTCGCGTGCGATCGCGCGCGCGAGATCGGTGTCGCGATAACGCTGCGGCAACACGTCCCAGGTGTAGGTCTCCACCTCGAGATGCTCGCTGACCGGTTCGGCGCGATGCAGGTCCAGCACCTCGCGCAGGAACCCCTGCGTGGTGTCGAAGTGCGCCATGCGCTCGAGGAACACCGGCACGTGGAAATGCACCCGCCATTCGGCGCCCATCATCCGCGGTGCTGCCGCCAGCGCCGGTGACAGGTCGACGAAGCGTCGCAGGCCGGTCTGATCGCGGACCACCGTCTGGTGCAGGTAGGTCGGCTCGTCGAACCGGCGCAGGTGGCCGAGCGCGGCCTCGTCCATCGCGGCGATCCGCAGTGCCGAACTGAGCTGCACCTTGGCAATCGCAATGCCGGCCGCGCGCAGCGCGGCGATGCTGGCGCGCGGATCCTCGAATTCCACAGCGGCATGGCAGACGTCGTAACACACACCGATGTGCCGGTGCAGGGCCCGTTCGGCGGCGGCGGCCGACAGTCCCGCCTGCGCGGCAAGCGCCGATATCGCCGCGCGGCCGTACAGATGATCACGGAAGAACCGGACGGTCTCGTCGATCGTCTCGAGCATGCAGTGCGGCTCGGGTTCGAGCGCCAGCGTGATCCGGCGCCCGAACTCGGCCTCGATCCTGGCCAGTCCGGCCACCTGTGCGACGAGCGCGGCCGCGATCGCTTCGGTCCGGTCCGCGGCCCACGGCTTGAAAGTGCCGGGCACCGTGCTGATGCTGCCGGCGAGCCCTTCGGGAAGCAGCCAGGCGAGGATGCCGGCCAGCTGCGCCGTGTAACGGGCACGAGCCGGATCGGACCAGTCCGGACGATACGCGCCTTCCTTGACCTGGCCACCGTGGAAACGCCCGTACGGAAAGCCGTTGATCGTGAACACGTAGTGGTTGCCGTCGCGCAGCACTCCCGCCAGCATTTCGCGCGCGGCCGGATCGTCGAGTGCCTCGGCGGCGGCGTGCCCGAGTCGAAGGCCGACGCCGAAGGGCCGGTCGCCGGCAACCTCGGCACGGATCGCCGGCAGGTGACTGGCGAGTCCCTCGATCACCTCGCCCAGCGATTCGCCGGCGTGGATGTTGGTGCAGTAGGTCAGGTGGCCGGCGGACGGCCCGCCGCGCAGTTGCATCAGCGACCCGCGCGCTGCTTCAGCCAGTCCATCGCCTGGTGCATCAGCGAATGATCGATACGGTGCACCTCGACGCCGGTGCCGATGTCGGCGAGCAGCGTCACCGTCAGTTCACCGCCGAGGTGCTCCTGGAATTCGCGCAGGCCGTCGAGCACCTGGGGCGTACCGTCGGCGGCCGGAGTCTGAAGCGCCGGATGCCAGAGGTCGAAGCCGAGGTAATCGAGCAGGGCGCAGACCCGCTCCTCTTCGCCGGCGGGCAGCAGGCCGGCCAGGACCGAATAACGCGCGTCCAGCGCCAGGCCGATCGCGACCGCTTCGCCATGGCGCAGATGGTGCCGGGTCAGGCTCTCCAGCTTGTGCGCAGACCAGTGGCCATAGTCGAGTGGCCGTGCGCTGCCGGTCTCGAACGGATCGCCGCCGTGGGCGATCTGCCGCATGTGGAGCGCGGCGCAGCGACGGATCATCTCGGCCATCGCGTCGGGCTGGAAGGTCGCGAGATCGTCCGAATGCTGCTCGAGCCAGCGGAAGAATCCGCCGTCACGAATCAGCGCGACCTTGACCGCCTCGGCCATGCCCGCGATCTTGTCGCGATCGGGCAGCGCGAGCACGAAGTCGAGGTCGTTGAGCACCGCGAAGGGCGGCGCGAAGGCACCGACGAAGTTCTTGACCCCGTGCAGGTTGACGCCGTTCTTGACACCGACTCCGGAGTCGTTCTGCGCGAGCACCGTGGTCGGGATGCGGATGTGACGCACGCCGCGATGGGTGGTCGCGGCCACCAGCCCGACTGCGTCCAGCACCGCGCCGCCACCGACCGCAAGCACGTAGGAATGGCGATCGATCCGCTGATCGAACAGCGCCTGCTGGATCGTCTCGATGAAATGCAGATCGGCCTTGATCCGTTCGCCGCCAGGCACTGCGATCGGTGGGCAGACCAGCCGCATCGCGTCCTGATGACGGATCGCGTAGCGACCGATCGTCGCCGCCAGATGCGGATCGGCTGCACTCAATCCGTCGTCGACGAACACGATCATCCGGTGCTGGCGGTCCGGTTCGAGCCGGCTGATCACGTCGCGCAGCGCCGGATTGTCGGGATCGAAGATATTCCGGGTGAAAACGACCGGAAACTCGAAGGGCACCGAGAAGCGCTGCCAGTGCGTGATTGTTTGCTGCGTTACAGCATGGGGCGGCAAGAGTCGTCTCCTTCGATCGTCCCCGGCCTCGGTCGCCGGGTGCTGCCGTACGCCGCCATTGTCCCCGAAAGGCCCGGGGCGAGGAAGCGGGCAATTCCCGGCCGCGACCCGCACGGCTGTGCGACACTTCGGACGTTGGAACCAACGAACCGGGGTGGGTGATGTTGCGTGTGATCCATGGTGTGTTGTTTGCGGCGATGCTCGGCTTCATCGGGGTCCAGTACAACGATCCGGACGGGCCGATGTGGATGGTGATCTATGCGGTGCCGGCGATCTGGGCGTGTCTCGCCGCGTTCCGTCCGGCCGCGCTGCGTTCCGTGGTCACCCGACGCTGGCTGTTGCTCTCGCTCGCGCTCGGCCTGATCGGTGTGATGTTCTACTTTCCGCAGATGCCGAACTTCTGGCTCAAGGAAGTGTGGTGGGTCGAGGAGACCGCGCGCGAGGGCATGGGCGTGATGATCGGTTTCGCGGTGATGCTGCTGGTGTACCTCACCTCGCGAGGTGGCCTGCGCGATCTACCCGCCTCGCAGCGGCAGCGCCAGGGGTTGCCGACGGCCAACTGACCTGGCCGTCCCCCGTCACCGGCGCGTGTTCGGGGCGAGCCGGATCGCCGCCTCGGGACAGGCATCGACGCACAGTCCGCAGGCGTGACACTCGTCGGCCCGGACCACGAATGCCTGCCGGTGCCGATGGGCCAAGGCTTTCAGTCGACCGCGCAGGCTCAGCGTCGCCCGTTCGTCCCGCCCCAACGTCCCGATCTCGAACACACCGTACGGGCAAACCTGCACACACGCTGCCTTGCCTTCGCAGCGATTGCGGTCGATGTACGGGGCGACCTTGCCGGCCGCGCCGGTGCATGCCGGGCGCGCGCTCGCGGTCGCAGCGTCCGATGGATCGCGATCGAGAGGATCCATCGCGGCTGCCGTGCTCAGGATCGCGGCCGGGCCGGCACGCGGTACAGATACACGGTCTTGCCGTTGACCGCGATCTGCCGCGACGGGGGCCAGTCCGCGCCGAAGTCGTGTTCGTGCGAGACCACCGGCGTTCCCGGCTTGAGCTGCTTCCACAGCGTCGGCCGCAGCTTGCGGTTGTAATTCCACTTCAGGAACAGCGCGACCACGGTGGCTTCGCTGAAATCGGCCTCGAACAGATCGGCCTGGACGAATCGCACCCGCTTGTGCACACCGGCGCGGCGCGCCGCCTCGTTGGCCTCGCGAATCCGGTCCGGGTCGATATCGATGCCCACGCCGCGCGCGCCGAACCGCCTGGCCGCGGCGATCACGATCCGGCCGTCGCCGCAGCCGAGATCGTAGACGACGTCGCGCCGCCTGACCTTGGCCAGATCGAGCATCGCCTGCACGATCTCGTCCGGCGTCGACACGAAGTCCACTTCGAGGCCGAGTTTGTTCTTCGGGTCGACGGTCTGCGCGATCCCGGTCCATGGCGCCAGCGCGGCAACGCCGGCCAGCGACATCCAGTGTCTGCGTTTCAATGCGGTCCTTTCGGAAACGGACGACGCGCGAGGGTCGTCCGCGGCGCCGGGTGCAAGATTACAGGATGCGGTGGAACCACAGCATCGACAGCGCGCCGGCCAACATCGCCAGCAGCGCCCCGGCGGCGACAAAAAGCGCCGTGACCTCGGTGGTTTCCTGCTTGCCCATCGAAAGCTTCGCGCTCAGGTGGCGATAGATCCGCTTCAGCTCGACCGCATCGGCGGCGCGGAAGTATTCACCATCGGTCATCGTCGCGATCCGCTTGAGCGAGTCCTCGTCCAGCCGGACCCGCATCGACCAGCCGTCGACGGTGATCTTCGAGCCGGACGGTGTACCCACGCCGACGGTGAAGATCCGCACGCCGCGCTGGGCCGCGAGTTCGGCGGCCTTCATCGGATCGGGCCCGGTGTTGCTCTGGCCGTCGGACAGCAGCACGATCGCCGACGATCCTTCGGATCCGGGCGCGACCGGCGCGGGCTGCGGGTCGCCTTCGCGGCGCGTCGGGCGGCCGGCGCCCGGAGAGCGGCCGGCACGGCCGTTGATGAACTGGTCGATGTCGATGTCCGCATCCGGGGCAAGCGTGGTCAGCGAGATCACCAGACCGCTGCCCAGGGCGGTGCCGCGCTGGACCTCGAGCCGGTCGATCGCCTGCTCGACCTGTTCACGCGAGCGGGTCGGTGATTGCACCAGGGCGGCCGATCCGGCGAGTGCGACCACGCCGATGCGCACCTGGCGCGGCTGGTCGGCGACGAACGACTTGGCCGCCTCCTTGGCCGCGACCATCCGGTTCGGTTCGACGTCGGTCGCCCTCATGCTGCCGGACATGTCCATCGCCAGCACCACCGTCTCGACATGCGAGGGCAGCGTGACCACCGCCTGCGGGCGCGCGATCGCCAGCAGCCATGCGGTGATCGCCAGCAGATACAGCCACAGCGGCAGCGCGCGCACCACACGGCCGGCCGGTCCGCGGGCCGCACCGATGGTCTGCAGGCTCGGATACTGCTGTCGCAACCGGCCGCGCCGTGACGAGAGCCAGAGGTAGCCGACGAGCAGCAGCGGCGCGAGCGCCGTCAGCCACAACATCCGGGGCCACTGGAAGACGAGCGTGGTGGCGTCGAACATCGCTCAGATTCCCGCGCCGGCCGACGGGCCTCCGGTCGCGAGTTGACTGCGCCGCTTGCGCATCGTCGAGAAGCGCAGCAACGCCTCGTCGATGCGTTCGTCGGTCGCGAGTTCGACCCCGTCGACCCCGGCGCTGCCGAGCGCTTCGTAGAGCGCCTCCTCGCGGGCCTGCGCCGCGGCGGCGAACCGCTCGCGGAAACGCCGGTCATGGGTATCGACGAACATCTGTTCGCCGGTCTCCGCGTCCTGCATCACCACCAGGCCGAGGTCCGGCATCTCCACTTCGAGCGGATCGTAGAGCCGGATGCCCACCACTTCATGGCGACGATTCAGTCGCGCCAGCGTCGACTCCCAGCCGGGCGCGCTGATGAAGTCGGAGATCAGGAACACGATCGAGCGGCGCGGGATCACCGATTGTGCACGCGCCAGCAATTCGCCGAGATCGGTGCCCCGGCGCGCCCCGCCCTCGGGATGACGGGCGATCCGGTCCAGCATGTGCAGCACGTGCCGACGACTGCCGCGCGGCGGGATGACCTGGTCGACCTGGTCGGAGTACAGGATCGCGCCGACCTTGTTGCCGTGGCGGGTCAGCACACGGGCCAGCACCGCGACGAACTCGAGGGCCACGTTGCGCTTGCGCCGCGGCTGCGAGCCGAAGCCGACCGACCCGCTCAGATCGAGCAGGAACCACGCCGCCACTTCGCGGTCCTGCAGGAACTCGCGTACGTACGGGGACTGCATGCGGGCCGTGACGTTCCAGTCGATGTAGCGGACGTCGTCGTGCGGCTGGTACTCGCGAAGGTCCGCGAGGTCGATTCCGAAGCCACGGAACAGCGTCCGGTAGTCACCCTGCAGCAGCCCGTCGAGCCGGCGCAGCACCGTCCATTCGATCCGGCGCAGCAGCGTCTCGGCGTCGATGCCCGGACCGCCGGAAGTCTCAACTGGGACTGGTGACGCGGACATGGGTTTCCAGCGGTTTGTCGGGTGCCGGAATCGCCTGGAGCAGGCGCATCACCAGCTTGTCGGCGGTCTGGTCGTCGGACAACGCCTCGTAGGAGAGCACCAGCCGGTGCCGCAGCACGTCCGGCACCAGGTCGACCACATCCTCGGGCAGCACATAGCCGCGGCCGCGCAGGAACGCGAGAGCGCGGCCACCCTCGATCAGGTTGATCGTCGCCCGCGGGCTCGCGCCGAAGGTGATGTAGCGCGCGATGTCGCCGAGGCCGAACTTGTCGGGGCGACGGGTCGCGGCGACCAGTTTGACCGCGAACTGGATCAGCCCCGGGTCGACGTAGATCTGCCGGCACTCGCGCTGCAGCGCGCTCAGCTGCTCGGGCGTGGCGACCGATGCGACCTGCATCGCCGGACCCGTCACCCGTTCGACGATGACGAACTCCTCTTCCTCGGTCGGGTATCCGACCAGCACCTTCATCATGAAACGGTCGACCTGGGCCTCGGGCAGCGGGTAGGTGCCCTCGGTCTCGATCGGGTTCTGCGTGGCCATCACCAGGAAAGGCTCGGGGACGCGGTGGGTCTCGCCGGCGATCGTCACCTGCCGTTCCTGCATCACCTCGAGCAGCGCGCTCTGCACTTTCGCCGGCGCCCGGTTGATCTCGTCGGCGAGCAGCAGATTTGCGAACACCGGGCCGAGCACGGTGCTGAAGTCGCCGGTGCGCTGGTTGTACATCCGGGTGCCGATCAGGTCCGCGGGCAGCAGATCCGGCGTGAACTGGATCCGCTTGAACGAGCCGCGCAGCGTGCGTGCCAGCGTGTTCACCGTCAGCGTCTTGGCCAGGCCAGGCACGCCTTCGACCAGCAGGTGGCCCTGGGCGAGGATCGCGACCAGCACACGCTCCAGGAAATGATCCTGGCCGACGACGACGCGCTTGACCTCGTAGAGCACCCGCTGCATCAGCGACGTGATCTCGGCGCGCGGCGCCGGCTGGTCCGGTGCCGCCCAGGCGGCCGCGTCCTTGCCGGTGGTTCCCTGTGATTGCATGCGAGTCCTCTCGACCGGTTCTTCGGTCAGTGAATGGATCTGGATCGGCTGATCGGCCGGCGCGGCGTCATCGCTTCGTCACGCGGCCGATCAGGAAACAGGGATGCACACGGCACTAGAACGGAGGAATGCCGACCGCGCTGCTCGCGGTTTCGATCGTGGCGGCGAAACCGATGCCGATGAATGTCCGATCCTCGGTCGGATTCAGGATGGCGGTCACGATGCCGACCACCTCGCCGTCCATCGACACCAGCGGTCCGCCGGAGCTCCCCGGGTTGGCCGCCGCGTCGAACTGGATCAGTCCCTTCAGGATCCGCTCGCCCTCCGGCGAGCGGAACTCCCGATCGAGCCCGGACACGACACCCGCGGACACCGAAGGGCCGATGCCGAACGGGAAACCGACCGCGACCACCTCGTCGCCCGGCTTCAGGTTCTGCGTCGATCCGAGCGTCGCGGCCGGCAGGTCGTCCGGAATGGTTTTCGCCTTGATGATCGCGAGGTCGTTCTCGGGTCGCACGCCGACGATACTCGCCTCCGATTCGAACCCGTCATGGAACGTGACCACGATCCGGCGTGCGCTGGCGACCACATGGAGGTTGGTGAGGATCAGGCCGTTGTCGACGACGACCACACCGGAACCCACGCTGCGTTCCTTGTCGTCTCCCGGCGGATCGCCGGTGTCCTTGTCGGCGGGTTTGTCGCCGCCCTTGGGCTTGTCCGCCTTCTCGCCGTGGGCACCGAAGCCGCGGACGCGGACCACCGATTCGCGCACCGCCTCGGCGGCCTTGGCCGGACGCGACGGAAGGGGTGACTTCTCCAGCGTGTGCAGCACCGCCGCGTCGATGTCCTCCTGGGTGATCTGGCGCGGCACCGGCCGCATCGACTGGAGCAGCAGCGGCACCAGCAGTGCGAGCAGCACGCCGGCGACGAACATCGTGGAGCGGTCGTGGCGGCGGATCCTGGCGATGATCCGGCTGCGCCATCCCGGGGCGCGGGCAGCCGCCGGTGCGCCATCGGTGCGACGCGACGGCGCCTCGGCCACGCGGGCTGCGATCGACGGGGGCAGCGCCGAGCCGTGCACCACGGCGGCGACCGGCGCAGACCGTTCGGACGGGTCGCCGCGGGGCCGGCTGGACTTGCTGTAGAGGGCCGCTCGTTTCATCACCACCCTGCGGTCGACTGCACCGAACGGACACTGTAACCCGGAGGCTCGCTCGCGGCCTCGTGGCCGGATCGTCACCGGGGATTCCGCCGTCGCTGTCCTCCGGATGATAATGTGATCGGCCATCGCGGCGATAGCGCGGCCGCGAGGATGCGTGCTGGTTCCCGGCCGGGAGAATCCTCCGATGCGGTTCCTGTGGCCCGATCTGTTGTGGTTGCTGCTGGCGATCCCGGTCCTGGTGGCTGCGTATCTGTTCGCGCTGTCGCGCCGGAAGAAGCAGGCCGTGCGTTACGCGAGCCTGGAGCTGATCCGCGGCGCGATCGGCCCGGGCCAGCGCCTGCGTCGTCACCTGCCGCCGGCACTTTTCCTGCTCGCGATGCTGGCCTCGATCCTCGCGATCTCGCGGCCGAGCGCCACCATCACCCTGCCTTCCGAATACCTGACGCTGGTGCTGGCGATGGACGTCTCGCGCAGCATGCAGGCCAACGACGTCAAGCCGACCCGGATCACGGCCGCCCAGGAGGCGGCGCGCGAGTTCGTGCGGCAGCTGCCCGGCCACGTGCGTCTCGGCATCGTTTCGTTCGCCGGCACCGCCGCGATCGTCCAGTCACCCACCGATTCCCGCGACGACCTGGTCGCCGCGATCGACCGCTTCCAGCTGCAACGGGCAACCGCGACCGGCAGCGGGCTGATCCTGTCGCTCAGTGTGCTCTTCCCCGAAGACGGCATCGACCTCGAGTCGGTGATCTTCGATCGCGGCATGGCGCGAGGGCCGCGGGCGCTGCCGCTCGACGGCACGCGACGGGATCCGGCCAAGGCGGGCAAGGAAGACAAGGCGGCCAGGGCGACCACCGAGAGGAAGGTCGTGCCGCCGGGTTCTTATACCGCAGGCGGCGTGATCCTGCTCAGCGACGGCCGGCGCACGACCGGACCGGATCCGCTCGAGGCGGCCAAGATGGCCGCCGAGCGGGGCGTGCGCGTCTACACGGTCGGTTTCGGCAGCCATGACGGCATCACGGCCGACGGCGAGGGGCTGTCGTATTACATGCGGCTCGACGAGGAGACGCTGAAGGCGATCGCGAAGATGACCGGTGGCGAATACTTCCATGCCGGCACCGCGGCAGACCTGTCGAAGGTGTACGAGAACCTGAGCACCCGGTTCTCGATGGAACGACGGGAGACCGAGATCAGCGCACTGATCGCGGCGGTCGCGGCCTCATTGCTGGTTCTCGCCGGTTTGCTGTCGGTGCTGTGGTTTCACCGCGGCACGCCGGGCCTGACGCGCGGATCGGTCGGCGTGTAACGGTCGCGGGGTCTGTCTCAGCGCAGCCGGTCGGCCACCCGCTGCAGGCGTTGCTTCACCTCGCGGGCGAGCGGCTCGATCTCCGGCCGGCCGACCAGGCCCAGCACCGCGACCGGGTCCATGAACGACACATGCACCACCCCGTCGTCGTCCTCGCGCACGACGACGTTGCATGGCAGCAGCAGGCCGATGTCCGGCTCGGCGTCCAGCGCCTGGCGAGCGAGGGGCGGATTGCAGGCACCGAGGATGCGGTACGGCCTGCGTTCCACGCCGAGCTTGGCCTTCAGGGTCGCCTGGACGTCGATGTCCGACAACACGCCGAAGCCCTCGCCCTTCAATTCCTCGGTGACACGGGACACGGCTTCATCGAACCCGTTCGCTACCTTGACTTCGAATCCGTACATGGCCCCACTCCTCTGTGCGTTCGGGTCGCTCCAGACTCGACCGGATTGTCGATTCCGACCCGCTGCGATCGTCGGTCGACTGTGCGCCGATCTCGGGACCGGACTGCCCGCGATACAAAAGCCATTAGATACTCCTGGGGGTATATGTCAAGTGACTTGGGTCACCCGACCGGGTCGGGTCCGGCCGAGGTGTCGTTCCCGCCCTCGCGGCGCGGCCTTGGTATCGCCATGCAGCAAAGATGGCACACTGCGCGCTCTGCTTCTGATGAACCGGTCCCAGTCCTGCCCGCGCCAGCCGCGGGCGGTTCCCAGACGGTCCCCCGCCGATGAATGCGCACTGTCTCGCCGCCCTCGCCCTGACGATCGGACTCCTCGTCACCGGTTGCGGCCGGAACACGTCGGCGCAGGCGCCGGCGGGCGGTGCGCCGCAGATGCCGCCTCCCGAGGTCGGCGTGGTCACGGTTGCGGAGGAAACCGTCGGTGTCGTGTCGGAGCTGCCCGGGCGACTCGAGGCGGTCCGGATCGCCCAGGTGCGTGCTCGCGTCGCCGGCATCGTCCAGAAGCGCCTGTTCCGCGAGGGCAGCGAAGTCAAGGCCGGTGACCCGCTGTACCAGCTCGACAGCAGCCCGTACAAGGCGGCTCTGGACAGCGCCCAGGCCAACGTCGCGCGTTCGGAGGCGGCCGCCAACAAGGCGCGGACCCAGGTGCAGCGCTACAAGCCGCTGGTCGAGGCCAACGCGATCAGCAAGCAGGACTACACCGATTCGGTCGCGGCGCTCGAACAGGCCAGGGCGGACGTGGCCGCCGGCAAGGCCGCGGTGCAGACGGCACGGATCAATCTCGGCTATGCAACGATCAATGCGCCGATCTCCGGACGGATCGGCCGCTCGCTGGTCACCGAGGGTGCCCTGGTCGGCCAGGGCGAGGCGACCGAGCTGGCGGTGATCCAGCAGATCGATCCGCTGTTCATCAACTTCACCCAGTCGGTCGCCGACATGCTCCAGCTGCGCCAGGCGCTGGACAGCGGCAAGCTGAAGCGGGCCGACGGCACGCAGGCCGCGTCGGTGAAGGTGCTGACCGACGGGCAGTCGGTGTATCCGCACGAGGGCAAGCTGCTCTTTTCCGACCTGACCGTCGATCCGGCCTCCGGTCAGGTGACGCTGCGGGCCGAGCTGCCCAATCCGGAGCGGCTGTTGCTGCCGGGCATGTACGTCCGGGTGCGGCTCGAACAGGCGCAGAGCACGGCGGCGATCCTGCTGCCGCAGCAGGCGGTCAACCGCACGGACCAGGGCAACACCGCGATGGTCGTCGACGGACAAGGCAACGTGTCGGTGCGGCCGCTGAAGCTCGGCGGCGCGCAGGGCAACCGCTGGGTGATCACCGAGGGGCTGAAGCCCGGCGAGCAGGTGATCGTCGAGGGATTCCAGAAGATGCGTCCGGGTGCACCGGTCAAGGCGGTGCAATGGCAGCCGCAACCGGCCGCCACACCGGCACCGACGAGCGCGGCCGCCGGCGCGGCCGCGCGGCCGCAGTAGCGACCGAACGGCCGATGGCCGCCTGACGCGGTCCACGGCCAGCGATCCGGGGAGACGACCATCGTCCGCTTTTTCATCGACCGCCCGATCTTCGCCTGGGTGATCGCACTGTTCATCATGGTGGCCGGCGCCGTGGCGATCACGCGCCTGCCGATCGCCCAGTACCCGACGGTCGCGCCGCCTGCGATCGTGATCACCGCGACCTATCCGGGGGCGTCGGCCAGGACACTCGACGAAGCGGTGGTCAGCCTGATCGAGCAGGAGATCAACGGCTCGCCGGGCCTGATCTACATGGAGTCGGTCAGCCAGGCCAACGGCAGCGCGACGATCACGATCTCGTTCGAGCCGGGGACCAATCCGGACCTGGCCCAGGTCGACGTGCAGAACCGCCTGTCCCGCGCGA
>CADEEH010000022.1 GCA_902826305.1 uncultured Burkholderiales bacterium | reverse complement strand
ATTCGTCTGGGCCCGCGGTTGCCCGCGGGCTCTGGCTACCTACCCGCACACTCGGGCGGGCCGCCCTGTCCGGCCGAAGCCGGTCGTGTGCCTATGTGGTATTGCTTCGGATGGGGTTTGGCCTGCCAGCCCTGTCACCAGGGCCGCGGTGAGCTCTTACCTCGCCTTTTCACCCTTGCCGGCGGTTGCCCGCCGGCGGTCTGTTTTCTGTGCCACTTTCCGTCGCCTTGGGCCTTTCGGCTTGCTGCGCCTGGCCGTTAGCCAGCATCCCGCCCTGCGAAGTCCGGACCTTCCTCCAGCCGCAAGCGGCCAGCGGCCACCCGACCCGCTCCGAGGACGATTCTAGTCCAGGACCGCCCCGGCGCCCGGCGATCCGGCCAGCCGGCCATTCGTCAGTCCACGTCCCCGGCGCGGGGGCTGGCGCACTTACAGTGGCCCGTCGAAGCCAGACCCTCGTCCGGAGAATTGTCGTGCCACGCATTCGCGATCTCGTCACCGCCTCCCTCCTCTGCGCGATCGGATTCGCGACCGCGCAGGCCGCCACGCTCGGCGAAGCGCGGGTGCTGTCGCAGCAGGGCCAGCGGCTGAAGGTCGCCGTGCCGGTCCAGACCGCTGCCGGCGAGCGGATGCCGGTGATGCGCTTCAGCGTCGCCTCGGCCACGCTGTCCAACGGCAACAAGCTGTCGGCCGAACACTTCACCGTCAGCGGCGCCGAGCGCGGCAACACCGTCTACCTGCAGTCGCGCGAGGTGGTCAACGCAGCGAAAGTCAAGCTGGTGCTCGACGTGGCCAACGAGCCCGCCGCGCGCGGCCAGTTCGATCTGTCGGTCCCGGCGGTCGCCTATGCCCAGGGGGGTGACACGACCCACGCCAGCGGCTTCGGTCGCGGCGAACAGGCCAAGGCACGCGGCAACGCGGCGCGGGCACCGAAGGCACGTGTGGCCAAGCCGCGCGCCGACTGGGCGCCGAAAAAGGCGAAGTGCAGCTGCTGACGGCGGCTGCGAGCGGCGCGTCGAACGACGTCGAGCGCCAGCACCGACACACCAACCCCTGAGGTCTCAGCGCCCGACCGCGCCGGGGTTCGCCTCGACATAGGCCTTCACGATCGAATCGAAGTCCGGATCGGCACGGAACCCCATGCCGATCGCGCGCCGCGGATCGAACCGCGCGGCCCATGTCCGCACCAGGCGCATGATCCGTTCGTCGGGCTCGTGGCGGATCCGCGCCACCGCCGCCTCGCCGCCGAATCGACGCAGCGCCTCGATCTCGGTCTGCATCGACACGGTCAGCCCGGGCAGGTTCAACATGCGGTTCCAGCCCCACGCCGCCTCCGGCAGGCCGATCGCATGCAGGAACATGTCGATCACCGCACGCGGCGAGGCGACCCACATCTCGGTCTGTGCCGAGACCGGCAGCACCGCCTCGAGGCCGGCGAGCGGCTCGCGGATGATCCCCGACGCGAAGCCCGACGCCGCGCCGTTGGGTGCACCCGGCCGGACCACAACCGTCGGCACACGGACGCAGCGCCCGTCGACGAATCCCTTGCGGCTGTAGTCCTGGACCAGCAGTTCGCCGGCGAGTTTCTGGATGCCGTAGGAACCCTGCGGAGTCGGTGTCGTCCGGTCGTCGACGACCTCCGGCAGATCACCACCGAAGACCGCGATCGAACTCGAGAACAGCAGCACCGGGCGTTCGCCACGATGACGCAGCGCCTCGAGCAGCACCCGGGTTCCATCGAGATTCACGCGCAGGCCGAGGTCGAAGTCGGCCTCGGCGGTGCCGCTGACCACCGCGGCCAGGTGGAACACCGCGCCCACCGATGCGTCGACCAGGGCCTCGACGGTGGCCGCGTCCGAGATGTCGCCGGCGACGTTGGTCAGCCGCGGGTCGCGGTGCGCACCGATCACCTGGTCGAAGCCGACGATGCCGTCGACCGGCACCGGCTCGGCGCCGGCCAGTCGGATCACGCCATCGGACAGCAGCCGGTCGATCAATTGCTGGCCGAGGAAACCCGCGGCCCCGGTGATGAGGATCTTCATTCGTTGCCTCTCGCGCGCATGCCTGGGAAGAATTGCAGTGTGGGCCGCACACCGGCGCGGATCAAGTCCGACCCCGTGTCGGATGCGGCCGACGCCGGGTCCGGAACACGGTCTCGTCGTCGTAGAAGCCGGGCACCTCGTTCGGCGGCCACCAGCCGGGGATGCCGAGCACCGGCAGCGGCACGAAGCCTTCGCCCCGGAGCGAGCCGGCATCGAGGCCCGAGGCGATCCGTGCGTCGAGCCTGACGAACCAGGACTCGACGGCCGCGGCATCGTCGAGCGACACACCGTCGTCGCCCGCCGGCCAGGCGTGCGCCGCGATCGCCTTGTACGGCGCGGTCAGCTTGAGCAGCAATGCGTGACCGAAGGCGACGACACGGACCTCGGCGGCGAAGCGCTGCCGCTCGTCGCGCAGCACCTCGCCCCAGCGCCGGTCACGCAACGCGTCGGCCCAGCGGCCCGACGCACTGACCAGCAGCAGCGCGTTCTCGTCGAACACGGTGGCCGCGTCACGCAGGCCGCCGCGCGAATGGCCCACGCCGTCTCGTGTGATCGCCTCGGCCTGCAGGCGGTTGAGCCGGGCCTTGATGCGGGGAAAGCGCAGCCAGACCAGCGCATTGAACAGGTCGTGCCAGGCAGCGCCGTCGGGCGCGAGCCGCGTCGGCACCCGTCCGGTCGTCCAGATCGCCGACTCGTAGGCGGTGTCGGTCGGCGCCTGCGGCGTGAACCGCAACACCCGCCCCGACTCGGTCGCCACACCGGCGCGCACCGCCCATTCGTTCAGCCGCTCGATCCGGACCATCGCGTCGTCGATCGCCGCCAGCTCGCGCAGCCGCTCGGCATAGGGCGCGAACCACGGCGCATGCAGCGGCCATGCCGCAGGCCCGTTCAGGCGGTTGATGTCGGCAGTCGCAGTCGCCATTCGAGCGTCTCGCCGCCGGCCAGCGGCACGATCGAATCACCGGCGAAAGGCAGCGCGTCCGGCACGGTCCACCGGTGTCGCTCGAGCACGATCGTGCCGGTGTTGCGCGGCAGCCGGTAGAAATCGGCGCCGTGGTCGGCGGCGAATCCCTGCAGCCGGTCCAGGGCGCCCGCGCGCTCGAACGCGGTGGCATACAACTCGAGCGCGTGCGGCGCGGTGTAGCAGCCGGCACACGCGGCCGCGTGTTCCTTCAGCCGGGCCGGATGCGGCGCGCTGTCGGTGCCGAGGAAGAAGCGCGGATCACCACCGACGGCGGCGGCGACCAGCGCCTCGCGGTGGCTCTCGCGCTTGAGCACCGGCAGGCAGTACCAGTGCGGGCGCAGTCCGCCGCGAAAGATCGCGTTGCGGTTGTAGAGCAGGTGATGCGCGGTGATCGTCGCGCCGATGCCGTCACCCGCCGCGGCGACGTATTGCGCCGCCTCGCGGGTGGTGATGTGCTCGAAGACGATCCTGAGCGCCGGGAAGTCGCGGCGCAGCGGCTCGAGCACGCGGTCGATGAACACCGCCTCGCGATCGAAGACGTCGACTTCGGGGTCGGTGACTTCGCCGTGGACCAGCAGCGGCATGCCGCAGGCCTGCATCGCCTCGAACACCCGCGTGCAGCGTCGCAGGTCGGTGACCCCGGCATCCGAATTTGTCGTCGCGCCGGCCGGGTACAGCTTGACCGCGCTCACGGTCCGATCACGCGCGCCGTCGACGATCGCCGCCGGATCGGTGGTGTCGGTCAGGTAGAGCGTCATCAGCGGCTCGAAACGGGAGCCGGCCGGAAGTGCCGCCAGGATCCGTTGCCGATACGCAAGCGCCTGCGCGACTGTCGTGACCGGTGGCTTCAGGTTCGGCATCACGATCGCACGCGCGAACTGCGCGGCAGTCGCGCCGACGACCGATGCCATCGCCTCGCCGTCGCGCAGGTGCAGGTGCCAGTCGTCCGGGCGGCGCAGCGTCAGCGCCGTCATCGTCCCGTGTGCGGATGCCGTGTCGGTCATCGCGGCAGCAGCACGATCGCGCGATAGTCGTTGACGTTGGTCCGGGTCGGCCCGGTGGTGACCAGGTCGCCGAGTGTGTCGAAGAAACCGTAGCCGTCGTTGTCGTCGAGATGATGGCGTGGATCAAGCCCGGCGGCCTGCGCACGCGCGAGGGTGTCCGGCGTCAGCACCGCGCCGGCGTTGCTCTCGACGCCGTCGATGCCATCGGTGTCGGCGGCGATCGCCCAGACGCCGTCCAGGTCACCGACCTCGCGGGCCAGCGCGAGCAGGAACTCCGAGCAGCGCCCGCCCCGACCGTGGCCGCGCAGCGTCACCGTGCACTCGCCCCCGGAGATCAGCGCGACCGGCCGCCGGAACGGTCGCTCGCGCAGGGCCACCTCGCGCGTGATCGCCCCGAGCACCTGCGCGACGTCGCGCGCCTCGCCGGTGATCGTGTCGCCGAGCACCGCCGGCGTGATGCCGGCGCGCTCGAACACCGCGGCCGCGGCCTCGAGGCTGCGGCTCGGTGTGGCGACGATCCGGTTGTCGACGCGATCGAACATCGGATCGCCGGCCTTCGGTGTCTCCGGCCGATCGCCGGCCAGGCCGGCGCGCAGATGACGGTCGATGCTCGACGGCGGGGTCACGTTCCAGCGCGTGAGCACGTCGATTGCGTCGCGATAGGTCGACGGGTCGGGTGTGCACGGGCCGGAGGCGATCGCCGACGGATCGTCACCCGCGACGTCCGAGACGATCAGCGCGAGCACCTGCGCCCGGGTCGCCTGCGCCAGCCGGCCGCCCTGGATCCGCGACAAGTGTTTGCGCACGACGTTCATCTCCTGGATCGGCGCGCCGCTGGCCAACAGCGCGCGCGTGACTGCCTTCAGGTCGGCCATCGCGATCCCGTCGGCGGGCAGGCTCAGCAGGCTCGAACCGCCGCCCGAGACCAGCGCCAGCAGCAGGTCGTCCGGGCCGAGCCCGGCCGCGATATCGAGGATCTCGGCCGCCGCGCGTTCACCGGCCTCGTCCGGCACCGGGTGCCCGGCCTCGAGCACGCGGATGCGCGAGGTCGGCAACCCGTGGGCATACCGCGTGACCACCAGGCCCGACAGGTCGGACTGGGCCGGCCAGTGATCCTCGACCGCCTTGGCCATGCTGGCGGCCGCCTTGCCGGCACCGACCGCCACCGTGCGTCGCAGGCGGCCGATCACGTCCGCCGGCGGCAGGTGCGCCGCCAGCGTGCGCAACGGATCGGCCGCGGCGACCGCGGCCCCGAAGCTGTCGAGCAGCAGGCGTCGCGTGTCCATCGAGCCCGCCGTCAGTCGGCGTACACACCCGCCTTCTTGATGATCGGAGTCCACTTGCCGATCTCGGCCGTCAGGTGCTTCTGCAACGCCTCGGGTGTGGCCTTGTCCTGCGAGACCGGCTCGGTACCGAGTTCGGCGAAGCGCTTGGCGACGTTCGGATCCTTGAGCGCGGCCTGCAAGCCCTTGACCAGCGCGTCGACCACCGGCTTCGGCGTGCCCTTCGGCGCGTACATCGCATGCCAGACCGACACGTCGAAGCCGGGCAGCCCCGACTCGGCGAGTGTCGGCAGTTCCTTCAGCGTCTCGAGCCGCTTCGGCGTGGTCACCGCGACGCCCTTGACCTTGCCCGCCTTGATGTGGACCGTGGTGTTGGTCGTCTGGTCACACAACATGTCGACCTGGCCACCGATCAGGTCGGTGATCGCCGGCGCGGTCCCCTTGTACGGCACCGTCGTCAGCGGGGTCTCGATCGCCGACATGAACAGCAGCCCGCACAGGTGCGAGGCGGATCCCAATCCGGCATTGGCGAACGACACCTTGTCCTTGTTCGCCTTCAGGTACGGAATCAGGTCCTTGATCGTGCCGGCCGGGAAGTTGTTGGTCACCAGCAGCGTCATCGGCACCTCGTTGATCAGGCCGATGTACTCGAAGTCCTTGAGCGGATCGAACGTCAGCTTGCGATACAGCGCCGGCGCGGTGGACATGCCGATGTGATGGATCAGCAGCGTGTAGCCGTTGGCCTCGGCCTTGGCGACCTTGGCGACGCCGATCGTGCCGCCGGCACCGCCGAGGTTCTCGACGATGATCGACGAGTTCGGAAGCGCCTTTGACATCGCGTCGGCGATGTTGCGGGCCACGGTGTCGGTCGGACCTCCTGCCGCGAACGGCACGACGATCGAGATCGGCCGCGTCGGATAACCCTGCGCACTCGCGCCGGCGGCCAGCAGGGCCAGCGTCGCGCCGGCGATCAACGAGCGAACGGATGCTTTCAGCATGTCTGTCTCCAGTTTCTCCAGAATGGCGGATCGGGCGGCACCCGCGGTGCCTCCGCTCGGCCCGCCGGCAATTTAACGCAACCGCGGGCCACGGGGGCGACGTCCCCGTGAAACTACTTATCTTCCGCGTTGCGGGACGACGGTCCGGCGGCGTCAGCCGGCAGCGACCGCCTCGGCGATTGCCCTGCCGACGTCGGCGGTACTCGCCGTGCCGCCCATGTCCGGCGTCCGCGGGCCGTCGGCGGTGACCGCCTCGATTGCACGCAGGATCGCGTCGTGGGCGTCACGGTGCCCGAGGTGATCGAGCATCATCGCCCCGGACCAGATCTGGCCGATCGGGTTGGCGATGCCACGGCCGAAGATGTCGGGCGCCGACCCGTGGACCGGTTCGAACAGCGACGGGAAGTGCCGTTCCGGATTGATGTTGGCCGAGGGCGCGATGCCGATCGTGCCGGTGCAGGCCGGGCCGAGGTCGGACAGGATGTCACCGAACAGGTTCGAGGCGACGACGATGTCGAAGCGCTCCGGGAAACGGACGAAATGTGCGCACAGGATGTCGATGTGGTACTTGTCGACCGCGACATCCGGGAATTCGCGCGCGATCTCGGCGCAGCGTTCGTCCCAGTACGGCATCGAGATGAAGATGCCGTTGGACTTGGTCGCCGAGGTCACCTTGCGCCGCGGCCGCTGCTGCGCCATCCGGAACGCGTAGCGAAGCACCCGGTCCACGCCGATGCGGGTGAAGACCGACTCCTGCAGCACCACCTCGCGATCGGTGCCCGGGAACATCCGACCGCCGAGCGACGAGTACTCGCCTTCGGTGTTCTCGCGCACGACGTAGAAATCGATGTCACCCGGCTTGCGACCGGCCAGCGGGCACGGCACACCCGGCATCAGCCGGACCGGCCGCAGGTTGATGTACTGGTCGAATTCGCGCCGGAACAGCAGCAGCGAACCCCACAACGACACGTGGTCCGGCACCTTGCCCGGCCAGCCGACCGCGCCGAAGAAGATCGCGTCGTGACCGCCGATCCGCGCCTTCCAGTCCTCGGGCATCATCCGGCCGTGGCGTTCGTAGTAGTCGCAGCTCGCGAAATCGAACGAATCCCAGGTGAACCGCAGGCCGAAGCGCCGGGCGGCGGCATCGAGCACCCGCAGTCCCTCGGGCATCACTTCCTGGCCGATCCCGTCACCGGGGATCACCGCGATGCGGAATGTCGTCATCCCATGCCTCCTTGGCCGGCACCACTTTCGCGCCGATGGTACCGCGGCGACGTCCGCTCAGAGGAACGCATCGAGTTCGGCCAGCAGTTCACCCGGCGCTTCCTCGGGAATGTAGTGGCCGCTGTCCAGCGCCCGGCCCCGGACGTCATCGGCCACCTGCCGCCAGAGCCCGATCGGATCGAAGCAACGCTCGATCACGCCGCGCCGGCCCCAGAGCACCAGCAGCGGCTGTTGCAGTCGGTGGCCGGCGTCGCGATCCGCCCGATCGTGAACCAGGTCGATCGTCGCCGCCGCCCGGTAGTCCTCACACATCGCGTGCACCGTCGCCGGGTCGCGGATCGCACGTTCGTACTCGGCCCAGGCCCGGGGATCGGACGGCGACAGCCTGGCGCCGCGGTTGCCCATCACCCCCCTCAGGTAGGCCAGCGGCGCCGCGTCGATCAGCGATTCCGGCAGCGGTGCCGGCTGGATCAGGAAGAACCAGTGCCAATAGGCACTCGCGAACTCGCGATCGGTGGCCTCGTACATCGCCAACGTGGGGGCGATGTCCAGCACCACGACACGACTGACATCCTGCGGATGGTCGACGGCCATCCGGTGCGCGACCCGGCCACCCCGGTCATGGCCGACGACCGCAAACGGCGCGAGTCCCAGCGAACGCATCAGCAGCAGCGGATCACGGGCCATCGCCCGCTTGCTGTAGGCGAAGTGATCCGGATCGGATTGCGGCTTGTCGGCCTCGCCGTAGCCGCGCAGATCCGGCGCGATCACCGTGAACCGGCGAGCCAGCGCCGGGGCCACCCGATGCCAGATCACCCGCGTCTGCGGATGACCGTGCAGCAGCAGCAACGGAGGTCCGTCACCCCCTCGCCAGTAAGGGATGCCGACGCCGTCCAGCGTCGCCCGGGCCGTCTGGAAACCTTCGAACATCGCCCCACCTACGGATACACGCGGTTACGTCCGGCCATTGTGAACCGGGTTATGCTTGTTGCGTTGAGGACAGGATGCAACTTCCGGGAGCGTATCGAATGAACACGTCGTCTCGTCCATGGCGGCGAGCCATGCTGGGCCTGGCCATCGCCGGCGGCCTGCTGGCGGGCGGTTGCGCCACGTACAACAGCCACGAAAGCAGCGAATACGCGGCACCGGCCCCCGGCATGGGCATCGGCGACCTGATCAAGATGCTCAACGAGAACCGGCCGCAGTCCGAGATCATCGCCGAAGTCCGCTCGCGCGGTGTGCGTGCGACGGCCAACAGCGCCGACGTCGAGGCGCTGCGCAACAGCGGCGCGACGCCCGAACTGATCGCCGCCGTGCAGGAGGCGCGCGTCGCGCCGGTCAGCACCACGGTCGTCACCCGCAGCTACTACCCGTACCCGTGGTTCCCGTTCGCGTTCGGCTTCGGCTACTCGCGTTACTGGGGCGGCTACAGCGGCTACTACGGACGCCCGCCGGTGTACGTGTCACCCGGCTGGGTACCCGGCCCGCGCTTCGGTGGTGGTGGCGGATTCCGTGGCGGCGGCGGTGGTGGTGGCGGCGGCTTCGGCGGCGGCGGTTCGATCCGCGGCCACTGACCGAAGCAGCTTCAACGACAAGGCCGGCTCACGCCGGCCTTTTCATTTGCCGCGAGCGCCAGCAACGCGACGCGAAACGGGAGTGGAAAGCGTCGCGAGCAGGCCCGAGTTGCGTGCGAGGAGCGCAGCCGTACTGATGTACGGCGAGCACCGCAGCGCGCAGATCGGGCCGCGCAGCAGCTTTACACCCCCGTTTCAAGGACTGGGTCGAAAAGCGTCGCGAGCAGGCCCGAGTTGCGTGCGAGGAGCGCAGCCGTACTGATGTACGGCGAGCACCGCAACACGCAAATCGGGACGCGCAGTAGCTTTGCGACCCGGTTCGAAGAGGGGAGTGGAAAGCGTAGCGAGCAGGCTCGAGCTGCACGGGAGAAGCGCAGCCGTACGGCTGTACGGCGAGCATCGCAGCGGGCAGATCGGGCCGCGCAGTAGCTTTACACCCCCTCTAGTGGTTGGTGAGGATCTTGGAGAGAAACTCCTGCGCCCGCGGACTCCTCGGCGAGCCGAAGAAGTCCTGCTTGGTCGCATCCTCGACGATCTTGCCCTGGTCCATGAAGATCACGCGGTGCGCGACGTTGCGGGCGAAGCCCATCTCGTGGGTGACGACCATCATCGTCATGCCTTCCTTGGCGAGCGCGACCATGACCTCGAGCACCTCGTTGACCATCTCGGGATCGAGTGCGGAGGTCGGCTCGTCGAACAGCATGACGATCGGATCCATTGCCAGCGCGCGGGCGATCGCGACCCGCTGCTGCTGGCCGCCGGACAATTGCCCAGGAAACTTGGCTGCCTGCGCCTTCAGCCCGACCCGCTCCAGGAGCTGAAGCCCTTTGGCGTTCGCTTCCTCGCGGCTGCGGTTGAGCACCTTCATCTGGGCGAGGTTCAGGTTCTCGGTGATCGACAGGTGCGGGAACAGTTCGAAATGCTGGAACACCATGCCGACCTTCGAGCGCAGCTTCGGCAGGTCGGTCTGTTTGCTGCCCACCGAGATCCCGTTGACCGAGATGTCACCCTTCTGGAACGGCTCGAGGCCGTTGGCACACTTGATCAGCGTCGACTTGCCCGAGCCGGACGGGCCGCAGACGACGACCACCTCGCCCTTCTCGATGCTCGTCGTGCAATCGGTCAGCACCTGAAAGGTGCCGTACCACTTGCTGACGCTCTTGAACTCGATCATCGCCATTCGGTCGAACTCCGGGTAGCGGGATGGGGGTGGTGCGGGCCGGTCATCGGATCACCGCGATCCGCTTCTGCAGCCGTTTGACCATGAACGACAGCGTCACGCAGATCAGGAAGTAGACGATCGCAACGAACGTGTAGACCTCGACCAGGCGGCCGTCGCGCTGGCCGATCTTGGAGGCGGCGCCGAGGAAGTCGGTCGCCGACAACACGTAGACCAGCGAGGTGTCCTGGAACAGCACGATGGTCTGGGTCAGCAGCACCGGGATCATGTTGCGGAACGCCTGCGGCAGGATGATCAGCCGCATCGCCTGCGGGTAGGTGAGCCCGAGCGCGTACGCGGCACCGACCTGGCCCTTCGAGATGCTCTGGATCCCGGCGCGGACGATCTCGCAGAAGTAGGCCGCCTCGAACAGGATGAAGGTGACGATCGCGGTGACTTCCGGGCCGACTTTCGGCGGTCGGTCGGCACCGGTGATCGACTGCAGCATCAGCGGCACCAGGAAGAAGAACCAGAAGAGCACCATGATCAGCGGGATCGAGCGCATCAGGTTCACGTAGCCGGCGGCGAGGTAGGCCACCGGCGTGATCGGCGACAGTCGCGCGAGCGCGAGCAGCGTGCCGAGCACGATGCCGCCCAGGCTGGCGATCGCCGTCAGCTGGACCGTGTACGCAAAACCGACGCCGAGGATGTAGCCGAGATTGCCGGTGACGGCGCCCCAGTCGAAACCGGCCATCACTTGCCCCCGGCGATGTAGCCGGGCACCGCGAGCCGGCGCTCGAGCCAGGCCATCACGCGGTTGGCGGTCATCGAGACGACGATGTAGATCAGCGTCGCCGCGGTGAAGGCCTCGAAGAACTTGAACGTGTACTCACCCATCTCGCGGGTGCGGAACATCAGCTCGGCCAGGCCGATGGTCAGCGCAACCGACGTGTTCTTGATCAGGTTCATCGTCTCGGAGGTCAGCGGCGGGATGATGATCCGATAGGCCATCGGCAGCAGCACGTGGCGGTAGGTCTGCGCCTGCGTCAGGCCGAGTGCATACCCGGCGAAGCGCTGGCCGCGCGGCAGCGACTGGATGCCCGAGCGCACCTGCTCGGCGATCCGCGCCGAGGTGAACAGTCCGAGGCAGATCACCGCCGAGGCGAACTGGCTGGTGATCGGGTCCACGCCGATCACCCAGCGCTTGAGCGGCGGGATCAGTTCGGGCATCACGTAGAACCACAGGAACAGCTGGACCAGCAGCGGCACGTTGCGGAACACCTCGACCCACGCGTTGCCGATGCGGACCAGCCACGGGTTCTCGGTGGTGCGCATCACGCCGACCGCCGAACCGACGATGAACGCGATCAGCCAGGCGAGCAGGGCCAGCAGCAGCGTCCAGCCCAGGCCGGAGAACAGGATCGAGAGCCAGCTCGCGTCGCCCTCGGGTCCCGGCTCGAGAAACAGTGCCCAGTTCCAGTCGTAGTTCTTCATGTCGTCCGCGCAGAGGCCGCCATTGCGGCGGCGGCTCCGACATTACTTGAAAGCGGCGCGATCCGGAAGGGCACCGATCGATCGTCCGCGGCCCGCAAAGCAAAACGGCTGCGTGCGCCGCAGCCGTCTTTCGTGATGCCTCGACCGGCGGAACGCATCCGCCGGTCACGCCCGGACGATCGCCGCCGCAGTGCGGCGACGATCACCACCGGCGCGATCAGATGCCCTTGTCGTTCGGGTTCTTGAACGCTTCCTTCAGCGCCGGCGACATCTCGAAGTTCAGGTTGACGTTCTTCGGCGGGATCGCGGACTGGAACCACTTGGCGTAGATCTTCTCGATCTCGCCGGACTTCATCACCGCGGTGATCGTCTTGTCGACCAGCGCCTTGAACTGCGGGTCGTCCTTGCGCAGCATCATGCTGTACGGCTCCTGGCGCAGCGACTCGGGGATGATCTTGTAGTCGGCCGGCGACGGCGAGTTGGCGATCTGTCCGGCCAGCAGGATGTCGTCCATCACGAACGCGGACGAGCGATCCTGCGACAGCAGCAGGAACGATTCGGCGTGATCCTTGCCGTAGATCTCCTTGACGTCGACGCTCTTGGTCTTCTCGAAGCCCTTCAGCAGCGGCACGGCGGTGGTGCCCGAGGTGGTCGAGATCGTCTTGCCGTTCAGGTCGGCCAGCGTGCTGATGCCGGAAGCCTTCTTGACCGCCGCGGTCACGTTGATCACGAAGTACGTGGGCCCGAACGACACCTGCTTCTGCCGTTCGACCGAGTTGGTGGTCGAGCCGCACTCCAGGTCGATCGTCCCGTTCTGCATCAGCGGGATCCGATTGGCCGAGGTCACCGGCTGGTACTGGACCTTGATGCCCGGTGTCTTCAGTTCGGTCCTGACCGCATCGACGATCTTCAGGCACAGGTCCATCGCGTAGCCGACCGGCTGCTGCTTGTCGTCGAGATACGAGAACGGCACCGACGACTCCCGGTGGCCGATCGTGATGGTGCCGGTCTCCTTGACCTTCTTCAGCGTGCCCTCGAGGGTCTGCGCGTGGGCCAGTCCGGTCGTCAGTGCCAGCCCTGCAGCGAGGGTGAGGGCCTTGGTGACTTGCATGTTGAGCTCCTGTGGGAAAGGGATGCGCGGTCGGTGGGGAAGTCTAACAAACGCCGGTTCAACGGCGCAGGGTGCCAGAAGGTTAACCAATCCCTTGGCAATCAAGCACTTGGGACAAACCCGACGCGGATCCGGCGCGCCGATGCCGGCCGGCACCGGTCAGGTGACCGCCTCGATGCCCGGCGCCGGATCCCAGTCCTGCGCCTGGGCGAACCACATCCGCGAGTACACGCCACCCTGAGCCAGCAGTTCGCCGTGGGTTCCACGCTCGGCGACACGGCCGTCGACCAGCACCAGGATCTGGTCGGCATCGATGATCGTCGACAGCCGGTGTGCGATGACCAGTGTCGTCCGGTCGGCGGCGATCGCCCGCAGCGCATCCTGGATCGCCTGCTCGTTGTGGGTGTCGAGCGCCGAGGTGGCTTCGTCGAGGATCAGGATCGGCGGGTTCTTCAGCAGCGTGCGGGCGATCGCGACCCGCTGCTTCTCGCCGCCGGACAGCTTGAGCCCGCGTTCGCCGACGACGGTGCCCAGGCCCTGCGGCAGCGACGCGATGAACGCCGACAGCTGGGCGGCCTGCACCGCGCGCTCGATCTCCGCGTCACCCACGCCCGGCCGGCCGTAGCCCAGGTTGTAGCCGATCGTGTCGTTGAACAGCACCGTGTCCTGCGGCACGATGCCGATCGCCGCGCGCAGGCTGGCCTGGGTCACCGAACGGATGTCCTGGCCGTCGATCAGGATGCGCCCGCCGGACACGTCGTAGAAGCGGAACATCAGCCGCGCCAGCGTCGACTTGCCGGCCCCGCTGGCGCCGACCACGGCCGTGGTGCGCCCGGGCGCGATCGTGAAGTCGACCTCGTGCAGGATCGGCCGCTCGGCCTCGTAGCGGAACGCCACCTTCTCGAAACGGACCTCCGGCCCCACCTGCCCGCCCGCGCCGCCGGCGGAGGCCGCCCGCGACAGCAGCCGCAGCGGCGGCGCGTCGGGTGCATCGGCCACCTCGTGCTGTTCGCCCAGCAGGCGGAACAGCCGCTCCATGTCGATCAGCGCCTGCTTGATCTCACGGTACAACACGCCGAGGAAGTTCAGCGGGATGTAGAGCTGGATCATGAACGCGTTGACCAGCACCAGGTCGCCGAGGCTCATCGTCCCGTCGACGACACCGGCGGTCGCCCGCCAGACCAGCAGCGTCACCGCGATCGCGATGATGATGCTCTGGCCGAGGTTGAGCACCGACAGCGAGGTCTGCGACTTGATCGCCGCACGCATCCGCTCGACCAGGTTGTCGTTGTAGCGCCGCGCCTCGAAGTCCTCGTTGCCGAAGTACTTGACCGTCTCGTAGTTGATCAGCGCGTCGATCGCGCGGGTGTTGGCGCGCGAGTCCTGCTCGTTCATCCGGCGCCGGAACTGCGTGCGCCATTCGGTCACCCGGATCGACCAGACCACGTAGAGCACCAGCGCACCGAGTGCGATCGAGGCGAAACTGCCGTCGTAGTTGATGATCAGGTAACCGATCACCAGCGTGATCTCGACCAGCGTCGGCAGGATGCTGTACAGCGTGTACGAGATCAGGCTGCTGATGCCCTGCGAGCCGCGCTCGATGTCGCGCGACATGCCGCCCATCTGTCGCTCCAGGTGGAAACGCAGCGACAGCCCGAACAGGTGGCGGAACACCTGCAGCGTGATCGTCCGCGAGGCATCGTGGGTGACGCGGGAGAAGATCACCTCGCGCAGCTCGGTGAACAGGGTCACCGACACCCGCAGCAGGCCGTAGACGACCAGCAGCGCGACCGGCACGACCAGCAGCGCGCGCGGATCACCCGCCTTCAGGTCGAGTGCGTCGACGATCCGCTTGAGCACCAGCGGCACACCGACGTTGGCGACCTTGGCGGCGATCAGGCAGGACAGCGCCAGCGCGACCCGCCAGCGATAGGCCCACAGGTACGGCAGCAGCGTGCGCACGGTCCGCCAGTCGCCGCGGATCGGCGCGGAGCCCGGACGGGTGCCGGCCGCTGCGGGAATCGGTTCGGCGGCGGAGGATCGGTGGCGCATGACGCGTTGGTGGCCGGTGGCGAAAGACGATATTCTGCGGTGGCGGCCATCCCTTGGCGCAATTCCCGGACCGCCCTCGCCCTCGCGATGACATCGAAACCACGTTCCCGTACCGTCCGCACGCCCTCGAACCCGTCGGCCGCGGCGCGGGGTGCCCGCGCGCCGGCTCGCAGGCGCACCGCTGCCGCGCCGCGCCGATCGCGCCAGCCGGCCCCGCTGGTGCTGCCGATCGACAAGCAGCCGGCCTTGCGGGTGATGCCGCTGCCCTCGGATGCCAACATCCACGGCGACGTCTTCGGCGGCTGGATCATGGCGCAGGTCGACATCGCCGGCGCGTTGCCGGCGGTGCGACGGTCCAACGGCCGCGTGGCCACGGTGGCGGTCAACTCGTTCGTGTTCAAGCAACCGGTGTTCGTCGGCGACGTGTTGTCCTTCTACGCCGACATCGTCCGCGTCGGCCGGACCTCGATCACCGTCAACGTCGAGGTCTACGCGCAACGCAACCGGCTCGACGAGGAGATCGTCAAGGTCACCGAGGCGACGCTGACCTACGTGGCCACCGACGAACATCGCCAGCCGCGACCGGTGCCGGCGCTGGCGCCCGCCGGGCGTTAGCTTTCCAGCGGGGATTCGCTGCTCGGCCGCGCCGCCACCTCGTGCCCCCCGGCCTGGTCCAGCGGCACCCCGTGGATGTCGAAGTGGGTGACCGAGGTCAACGTCGTTTCACTGACCTCCTCGGCCGGCCGTTCACTCGCCGGGTCGATCCGGTGCGGCCGATACCCGGCGGCACGCAGCGCGGCCACGAACTCGCGCCGCTCCTCGACCGGCATGAAGCGGTTGACCTCGGCCCGCAGCACCGGCCGGTGGCGGCGGATCAACCCCCGGATCGATCGGAACACCGCGAAGTCGTGCCCTTCGGTGTCGATCTTCACGTAGCGCAGCCGTTCGAGCGCGGCCGGGTGCTCGGCCGCCAGCAGCCGCTCCAGGTTGCGTCCCTGCACACGCAGCTTGAAGAACGCACGCATCCGCCACGAGTGGCTGGCGCCCTCGTAGCCGCCGTTGCAGTAGCCGGGGTCGCCGTACGAGAACTCGTATTCGCCGTCCTCGTCCATCGCGGCGTACGGATAGGCATGGATGCGGCCGATGTCCGGATTCAGCCCGACCTGCGCCTGCAGTGCCTTGTACACGTAGGGGTTCGGCTCGAACGCGATCACCGTCCCCCCGGCACCGACCGCCACCGCCATCGGCAGCGTCGTGTCGCCGCTGTGGGCGCCGATGTCGAGTGCGGTGTCGCCGGGGCGCAGGAACTCGCGCAGCGTCTCGACGTCAGCCTGCCGCGGCGTCTTGTCCGATTCCTTCGGATGCAGCCACTGCGCGCGGCGCAGCCGGCGCCCGTCGATCGAGCAGTCGACGATCGCGACGCCATACTCGCGCGGTTTCGGGCGCAGGCCGAGGCCGAACAGCACCTCGCGCAGCTTCATCATGGCGGTCGCTCTCAGTCGAGGAACAGATCCGGCAGCAGCGCCCTGGAGCCGGGCACCACCGAGTAACGATCGAAGTCGGTGACGCCGCGGCCGCGCAACACCTGTTCGTCGATGAAGAAGTTGCCGCTCGCGCCCGGGGCGCGTGGATCGGTCTCGAGGATCGCGCAGGCCGCGTCGGCCATGATCTCCGGCGTACGGCACATCGCCGGCTCGATGCCCGGGATCATCTGCAGGGCCGCGGTCTGGATCACCGTTCGCGGCCAGAGTGCGTTGACCGCGATGCCGTGGCCGCGGAACTCCTCGGCGTGGCCGAGCACACACAGGCTCATCCCGTACTTGGCCATCGTGTACGCGACATGCGGCGCGAACCACTTCGCATCCATGTTCAGCGGCGGGCTCAGGGTCAGCACGTGCGGCGAACGGCCGGCCCGTGCCGACTCGACCAGCGCCGGCAGGCACGCCTGCGTGCAGACGAAGGTGCCGCGCACGTTGACGCCGAACATCAGGTCGAACCGTCGGCCGGGGGTGTTGGGGGTGTCGGTCAGCGAGATCGCACTCGCGTTGTTGACCAGGACATCGATGCCACCGAAGTGATCCCGGGCCCGCGCGACCGCGGCGCCGACCGCCGCCTCGTCCCGGATGTCGACCTGCAGCGCCAGCGCGCGCCCGCCGGCGGCCTCGATCTCGGCGGCCGCCGAATGGATCGTGCCCGGCAGCTTCGGATGCGCCTCGACGGTCTTGGCCGCGATCACGACGTTGGCCCCGAGCGCGCCGGCGCGCCGGCCGATCGCCAGCCCGATGCCGCGGGAGGCGCCGGTGATGAACAAGGTCTTGCCGTGCAGTGTCATGGCCCGTGCCTCCCCAGGGTTGATCCGCCGCCGCGCGAGCCGGCGACGAATGATATGTCGTCCGTCGGATCCGCGCCGGATCCGAGGCGCTCCCCGCCGCAACGACGGCGTGCCGAATGTGATTGCGATGCGATGTGGCGCGGGAGTATGTTCGACAACCGGCGCCTCGTGATCCACACGTCGTCGAATCGCCAAGGAGGAGACACATGAAGATGCGCATCCGGTCCTTCCGGACCATCACACTCGCCGCCATCGTCGCGGCGATGCCGGTCGCACCGGCGCTCGCCGACGAGACCTGCAACTCGCCTTACCTCGCCCGGCTGATCAAGGGCCAGGAGCACTACCTGCACGTCTGGACACTCGGCATCCCCGGCGTGGGCGACGGCTCGGACAAGCTGGTGACGATCGACGTCGAACCCGGCTCGAAGAGTTTCGGCAAGGTGATCCACAAGCTGTCGGTCGGCGGCCGCGGCGAGGCGCACCACATGGGTTTCACCGACGACCGCAAGTACCTGTGGGCCGGCCGGCTCGACGACAACAAGATCTTCGTCTTCGACGTCGGCACGCAGCCGGCCCGGCCGAAGCTGGTCAGGACGATCAACAATTTCGCCGGCACCGGCTACGTCGGCCCGCACACGTTCTACGCGATGCCCGGGCGGATGCTGGTGCAGGGCCTGTCCAATACCCGCGACCACGGCGGCGAGACCGGCATCGTCCTGTACAACAACAAAGGCGACGTGATCACGAAGTACCCGATGCCCAAGGCGGTGGCGGCGATCGGCGGTGGCGACGGCTACGGCTACGACATCGGCATCAATCCCGGCAGGAACCTGATGCTGACCTCGAGCTTCACCGGCTGGACCAACTACATGATGGACCTCGGCAAGCTGGTCAAGGACGGGGAGGCGATGAAGCGGTTCGGCGCCTCGATGGTCCTGTGGGACCTGAAGTCGATGAAGCCGCAGAAGGTGTTCGAGGTGCCGGGCGCGCCGCTGGAGATCCGCTGGTCGCTCAAGCCGGGTGACAACTGGGCGGTGGTGGCCACCGCGCTGACCTCGAAGATCTGGGTCATCCGACCGGACGCCGGCGGCCAGTGGCAGGCCAAGGAATCGGCGACGATCGGCGACCCGTCGAAGATCCCGCTGCCGGTGGACATCAGCATCACCGCCGATGGCAAGGGGCTGTGGGTGAACACGTTCATGGACGGCAAGACCCGCTACTTCGACCTGAGCAACCCGGACAAGGCGGTGCAGACCTACGAGAAGGTGACCGGCAAGCAGGTGAACATGGTCTCGCAGAGCTGGGACGGCAAGCGGGTCTACGTGACCTCGTCGCTGCTGGCCAACTGGGACAAGAAAGGCGCCGACGACGAGCAGGTGCTGCGTTCGTTCAACTGGGACGGCAAGGAGCTCACGCAGGAGTTCGAGGTCGACTTCCTGAAAGAGAAGCTCGGCCGCGCGCACCACATGAAGTTCACCGCACGACCGGGTGCACGTGCATCGGCGAAGGCACCGGCCACGACGGCGGACGCCGCGCGGCTCGCCGCGTTGTCGAGTTCGCAGGCAGCGACCCCGGCGCGTTGACGGACGTGCGGGATCGATCAAACCCGGCAGGCCCGATCGTCTCGGCGATCGGGCTGGTGCTCGCCTGCATGGCCACACCGGCGATCGCCGCCTCCGATGCACCACCGATCGCGAGCCGTGCGCAGTACGTCGCCAACGCGCCGGGCAGCTACACACTGAACCGGATCCAGCGCGCCGGCGACGGCTGGGTGCTCGACGGCAGCTGGCTGCCGAAACGACTTTCCGGCTACCTGCGCGGCCAGGTGACGCTGCTGTCGTTCGTCTACACCTACTGCACCGATGCCGACGGATGCCCGATCGCGTTTCGCACCTTCACCGAGGTCAGGCAGCGCGTGGCCGCCGATCCGGCACTGCGCGGCCGGGTGCGGCTGGTGTCGCTGTCGTTCGATCCCACCCACGACACACCGTCGGCGATGCAGGACTACGGCGCCGGCTACACGAACGACGACGCGGTCCCCTGGCACTTCCTGACCACGTTCTCGATGCGCACGCTGGCGCCGATCCTGGCGGCGTTCGGCCAGGACGTCGAGGTCGAGACGGACGCACAGGGCAGGCCGACCCGGGCGATCACCCATTTGTTGAAGGTGTTCCTGGTCGATGGCGAGGGCATGGTCCGCGAGATCTACGGCCTGCCGTCGCTGACGCCGGACGTGCTGGTCAACGACGTGATGACGCTGCTGATGGAAGTGCCCCCGGGTCCGGCCGCGCGCCGGTAGCGACACGACATGGACCGGTCGGCTCGCCGATGGCTGGTGGTGACGGCACTGGTGCTGGCGTCGATCGCCGGCCTGGCACCAGCCGATGTGATCTCCGCGGGCACGGCCGACGACCAGGCCGTCCGTCTCGGCCTGCCCGCGCTGCCGGCGATCCGCTCGAGCCCCGCATCGGCGCGCCAGCTCGCGCTGCGCGAGGAACTCGGGCGCCGGCTGTTCTTCGATCGACGCCTGTCGATCAACGGCACGATGTCGTGTGCGATGTGCCACGTCCCGGAGGAGGCGTTCGCGTCGAACGCCTCGCGGACCGCGGTCGGCCTGTTCGGCCGCAGTCTCGCCCGCAACGCACCGAGCCTGCTCAACGTGGGCTGGCAGCGCAGCCTCTTCCACGACGGACGCGAACGATCGCTGGAACAGCAGGCCTGGTTGCCGCTGCTGCATCCCGACGAGATGGGCAACCGGTCGCAGCGCATGGTGCTGGACACGATCGGCCGCGATGCCGGCTACCGCAGCGGATTCGCCGGCGCGTTCGGGCGCCGCGGTGTCTCGCGCGACACGGTCGCCGAGGCACTCGCCGCCTACGAACGCACGTTGCTGGCCGCGGGATCGCGCTTCGACCGCTGGCGCTTCGGTGCCGAGCCCGATGCCCTCGATGCCGACGAGCAGGCGGGGTTCGCGCTGTTCAGCGGACGCGCCGGCTGTGTCCGATGCCACCGGATCGAGACCGACCATGCCCGCTTCACCGACGACCGATTCCATGCCACCGGCGCGGGTTCGACGACCGCGACGAAGCTGTTCGTCGTGCCGCTGGCACCCGGGGTCGAGACCACCCTCCGGGATGCCGATCTCACCGCCTTTGCCGAGGAGGCGCCGGTGGACCTCGGCCGCTTCGCGGTCACCGGCGAGGCCGCCGATCGGGGTGCCTTCAGGACACCGAGCCTGCGCAATGTGGCGCGGACGGCACCCTACATGCACGACGGCTCGCTGCCGACACTCGACGCGGTGATCGCGTTCTACAATGACGGCTTGGGCGCCGGTTCCGCGTCGGCCCCGCTGGGATTGACGGTCGTCGAGCAGCGCCAATTGGGCGCGTTCCTGCGTTCACTCGACGGCGCCGGTCTCGACAGCCTGGCCGCCCGTGCCCGCGCCGGCCTGCCGCCCCGACTGGGTGGCCGCTGATGCCGCCGTTCGACGGCCGATCCTTCCACGTCCGGAGTTCCCGTTGAAACTCGAAGACCTTGCAGCCCGGCCCGGATCAGCGGGATCGGCCGACATGCCGCCGCAACCGATCTCGATCGACGTCCTTCTCGAGAAGTACGCGAAGGCCGGCGAGACGACGATCGAGGCGATCCGCGAACGGGTCGCCGCCGCGCTGGCCGCGATCGAGGCGCCATCGCAGCGTGATCGCTGGACGCGCCTGTTCTACGAAGCGATGCGTGATGGATTCATCCCCGGCGGGCGGATCAACTCGGCCGCGGGCACCGACCTGAAGGCGACGCTGATCAACTGCTTCGTGCAGCCGGTCGGCGACAGCATCTCCACCGACGGCGAGGACATCGGCATCTACGGCGCGCTGATGGAGTCGGCCGAGACGATGCGTCGCGGCGGCGGCGTCGGCTACGACTTTTCGCGCATCCGGCCTCGCGGCGCGCTGGTCAAGGGCACCGCGAGCCGGGCCAGCGGCCCGGTGTCGTACATGGCCGTCTTCGACAAGTCGTGCGAGACCGTCGAATCGGCGGGCGCGCGACGCGGCGCGCAGATGGGTGTCCTGCGCTGCGACCATCCGGACATCGACGACTTCATCCGGGCCAAGGACCGCGGCGACCTGCGCAACTTCAACCTGTCGGTTGCGATCACCGACGCCTTCATGGCGCAGGTCGAGGCCGACGGACCGTGGGAACTGGTCCACCCGGCGCCGCCGTCGCACGAGGCGCTGACCCAGGGTGCGTTCCAGCGTCCCGACGGCCGGTGGGTCTACCGGATCGTGCCGGCGCGCGACCTCTGGCGCACGATCATGACCAGCACCTACGATCACGCCGAACCGGGTGTGCTGTTCATCGACCGGATCAACCGCGACAACAACCTGTCGTACTGCGAGACGATCGAGGCGACCAATCCCTGCGGCGAGGAAGTGCTGCCGCCGTACGGCTGCTGCTGCCTGGGCTCGATCGACCTGACCCGCTTCGTGCAGCGGCCGTTGCGCGGTGACGCGGCGTTCGACGCCGATTCGTTCGAACGGGTCGCCGCGATCGCGGTCCGGATGCTCGACAACGTGCTCGACGCGACCGTCTGGCCGCTGCCGGCGCAACACGCCGAGGCGATGGCCAAGCGGCGCATCGGCCTGGGCTTCACCGGACTGGGTGACGCGCTGATCCTGCTCGGCCTGCGCTACGACAGCGACGAGGGCCGGCGGTTCGCGGCCGACGTGTCGCGCCGGCTGCGCGACGCCTCGTATGCAGCCTCGATCGGGCTGGCGAAGGAGAAAGGTGCGTTCCCGCGGCTGGACGCCGACCGGTACCTGGCCGAACCGCGCTTCGCGTCGCGCCTGCCCGAGGAGACGAAGGCGGCGATCCGGCGCGACGGCATCCGCAACAGCCACCTGCTGGCGATCGCACCAACCGGCACGATCTCGCTCGCGTTCGCCGACAACGCGTCCAACGGCATCGAACCGGCGTTCTCGTGGTTCTACAGCCGCAAGAAGCGGATGCCCGACGACAGCACGCAGACCTACCTGGTCGAGGACCACGCGTTCCGCCTGTACAAGCACCTGCACGGCATCAGCGACGACGTGTTGTGGATCCGCTTCGATCCGAAGCGCACCGTGGCACCGGGCGAAGTGTGGACCGAACCGAACGGCCAGCACACGGCGATGCTGCCGCCGGCGTTCATCACCGCACTCGAACTGACCGCACTCGATCACATGCGGATGAGCGCGGCGGTGCAGCCGTACGTCGACTCGGCGATCAGCAAGACGGTGAACGTGCCCGAGGACTATCCGTTCACCGACTTCGAGGACCTGTACCTGCAGGCCTGGCACGCCGGGCTCAAGGGCATCACCACCTACCGCCCCAACAGCGTGCTCGGCTCGGTGCTCGAGGCGCCGGTCAAGCCGGCGACGACACCACACGACCTGGACCTCGCCGACCCGGACCGCCGTGTCGTGCTCGACCGCGCGCCGTCACCGCCGCTGGCGAGCCTGCGCTGGCCGAGCCGCCCGGAGCTGCCCAACGGCAATCCGGCGTGGACCTACACCGTCGACCACGCGCTCGGTTCGTTTGCGGTGTTCATCGGCCACATCGACGACCGGCGACCGTATCCGTTCGAGGTCTGGGTCAACGGCAGCGAACAGCCGCGCGGCCTGGGTGCGGTCGCCAAGACGCTGTCGATGGACATGCGCGCCGCCGACCGGCGCTGGCTGGACCTGAAGCTCAAGGCGCTGGAGAAGGCGGCCGGCGACGATGCGTTCACACTCGAGATGCCGCCCGAAGGCCATCCGATGCCGATGCCGAGCCTGGTCGCCGGCTTCGCCCGCCTGGTCCGGTATCGCTGCAACGAACTCGGCGCGTTCGACGACCTGTCGAGTGCACCGACGCCGGTGCTCGATGCGCTACTCAGCCTGAAGGAACCGAAGGCCGGCACCGACGGCACGCTGTCGTGGACGGTCGACGTGCTCAACGCCAACACCGGCGATGACTTCGTGCTGTTCCTGAAGGAGCTGCGGATGCCCGACGGCGAGCGGCGACCCTACTCGATCTGGCTCGCCGGGGAATACCCGCGGGTGCTCGACGGCCTGTGCAAGCTGCTGTCGCTGGACATGCGTGTCTTCGATCCGGCGTGGATCGGCATGAAGCTGCGCAAGCTCCTGAACTACGGCGAGCCGAACGGCTCGTTCCTGGCGCGGGTGCCCGGCGAGGACAAGTCGATGTTGTGGCCGTCGACGGTGGCGTACCTGGCGCGGCTGGTGATCCACCGCTACGCGATGCTGGGCATACTCGACGAGCAGGGTTATCCGCGGGCGAGCCCGGGCATCCTGGCGGCGCCCGCGCCGGCACGGCCGTCGGCCGACTCGTCGCAAAAGACGGTCGCCGGCAAGCGCTGCCCGGAGTGCGGCAACAAGACGATGATCAAGAAGGACGGCTGCGACTTCTGCACGAGTTGCGGGCACCTGGGGGCTTGCGGGTAGGCCGTCAGTCGCACCCATGCGTCGTTGGATTGTCGCGCTTCATCGACGCAACAGCCGCAAACCATTGAAGACCACGAGCAGGCTCGCACCCGCGTCGGCGAAAACGGCCATCCACATGGTCGCGCTCCCGAAAACCGCCAGGACGAAGAAGACCGTCTTGATGCCGAGGGCCAACGAGATGTTCTGCCAGAGCACCGCGTAGGTCCGCTTCGAGAGACGGATGGTCTCCGGCACCTTGCGCAGGTCGTCGTTCATGATCAGCACGTCCGCGGCTTCTTTCGCGGTGTCCGTCCCGGCCGCACCCATCGAAAAGCCGATGGCCGCGGCTGCCAGGCTAGGCGAGTCATTCACGCCGTCGCCGACCATGCCGACCTCGTAACGGCCTCCGAGTTCCTCGATCGCCTTCTGTTTGTCCTGCGGAAGCAGGTCTGCCCTGACATCGTCGATGCCGACCTGCCTGCCGATGGTGCCAGCCGTCAACGGATTGTCGCCGGTCAGCATGACGGGACGCACGCCCATCGCCTTCATCTCGGTGATGGCTTCTTTGCTGCTCTCCTTGGTCGTATCGGCCACTGCGAGCAACGCGAGAACCCTGTTTCGGTCGGCCAGCAGCGAAACCGTCCTGCCTTGGGCTTCATGCTCCTTCAGCATCGCTTCCAACTCGGCCGAACACTGCCCGCGGTCGTGAATCCAACGATGGTTGCCGAGGACATATTCCTGGCCGGAGACGATTCCGTGCACGCCGCGACCGGGTTCCGCGCCAAATCCGTCGACCGATACCACCTGGCCTTCGAGCCCCGCGGCGGCCGCCTTGGACACGGGATGATCGGAACGGGCCGCCAGGCTGCGCGCGATCTGCAGGACTTGCTCCTCGGGCATGTCTCGGGTCAGGACCCGCTGCGCCACGAGCCTGGGCTTGCCCTCGGTGAGCGTACCCGTCTTGTCCAGCGCAATGACCTTGAGCTTTCGCGCGCCTTCCAGGTAGACGCCACCCTTGATGAGGATGCCGCGACGAGCGGCGGCCGCGAGGCCGCTCACCACCGTGACCGGCGTCGAGATGACCAGCGCGCAAGGACAGGCAATGACCAGGAGCACGAGAGCCTTGTAAGCCGCGGTGAGCCACGGCCAGCCCATCACGAAGGGCGTGCCCACGGCAACGGCAAGCGCCAGCAGGAACACCACCGGTGTGTACACCCTGGCGAACTGGTCGATGAAGCGCTGAGTCGGCGCGCGCTGATTCTGCGCCTGCTCGACGGCATCGATGATGCGGGCCAGCACCGTGTCGCTTGCCGGCTTGGTCACCTCGAATTCGAGCGAGCCGCTCTGGTTGATGGTGCCCGCGAACACATCGTCGCCGGCCGCCTTGTCCACCGGGATGCTTTCTCCGGTGACCGGTGACTGGTCGACCGCTCCTTGCCCGGCGGTGACGCGACCGTCGAGTGCGAAGCGCTGTCCAGGTTTCACGCGGGCGATGGAACCCACAGTGACGTCCTCTGCGTCCAAGGTCGCCCACGCGCCATCGGGCTGCCGCACTTCGGCCTGCGGTGGCGAAAGCGCCAGCAGGCCGCGGATGGCGTTGCGAGCCCGCTCGACTGACCTGCCCTCGATCAATTCGGCAAGCGAGTACAGGGCGATGACCATCGCCGCTTCGGGCCACTGTCCGATGATGAACGCGCCGGCGACTGCAACCGACATCAGGGCATTGATGTTGAGCTGCCCATGGAAAAGCGCGGACACCCCCTTGCGGAAGACCGCAATGCCCGCCAGCCCGATAGCGACCGCCGCGACCGCCATGCCGAGAACCTGCCACGGCCGCGTGTCCGGTGCAAGGTAGTCGACCAGTTCGGCTCCGATGGCCACGGCCAGCGCCGCGAGTAGTTTGTGGAGTTCCCTGCGCTGTGCCCCGACTCCCTTCGCTATCGGCGGCGCTGCCGAAAGCGCCTCCGTTTCGAAGCCGGCAGCCTGGATAGCGCTCGTCACCGCACCCCAACTTCGCGCGGCGACGTCCACCGTCACCGTGCGATTGGGCAAATCGAACGCCAGCCGCCGAATCTGCGGCAGTGGCTCCAACGCACGGCGAATCTGGCCCTCTTCGGTCGGACAGTCCATGCCCGGGACATGCAGGAGCAGCCGATCGACATCCACAGCCACGGCGGTAACACCTTCGGGGCGCGTTTCATGCGCCTCGGAATGCCGGCCGGACTCGCAGGTGGTGCCGTGCGGGGGATGTGTGTGCTGCTCCGACATTGGCGTCTCTGTGGGTTCGTTACCGTACATCGCTAGACAAGATCGGCACGGGACATCGCCGGTGGTCGATGGCCCGCAGAGCCGACCTTCCGGAACGCGGCCACGTAAAGCGCCGGCAGCACGAGCAAGGTCAGCGCCGTCGACGAGATGATCCCGCCGATGACAACCGTTGCGAGCGGGCGCTGGACTTCCGCGCCCGTCCCCGTGGCGATGGCCATGGGCACGAAGCCCAGGCTGGCGACCAGTGCGGTCATCAGCACCGGGCGCAGCCGCGTCAGGGCACCGGTATGCACCGCCTCGTCGAGCGGTCGCCCCTGGTCCAACAAGTGGCGGATGAAGCTGACCATGACCAGACCGTTCAGCACCGCAACGCCCGACAGCGCGATGAACCCCACACCGGCCGATATCGACAGCGGAATGTCCCGCATCCACAGCGCCAGGACACCACCGGTCAACGCGAACGGAATACCCGAGAACACGACGAGACCCTCCCGCAGGCTCCCGAACATCAGGTACAGCAGCGCGAACACCAACGCCAGCGTCGCAGGCACGACGAGCTGCAATCGCGCAGCCGCCGATTGCAGTTGCTCGAACTGGCCGCCCCAGGTCGTCCAGTACCCGGGCGACAACTGCACGTCGGCTTGGATGCGTCGCTCCGCCTCGTCGACGAAGGAGCCGATATCGCGTGCACGCACATTGGCGGTGACGACGACACGCCGCTTTCCGTTCTCCCTGCTCACCTGGTTCGGACCAGGCACCAGATCCAAGGTGGCGAGTTCGGATAGCGGAACGAAGTTGATGGTGGGCACAGTGTCCGCTCTTGTCGACGACGTCGGACCCGGGGCTGGGGTGGTGCCCGGCATCGCCTTGTCCGGCAACGGAATGGGCAGCCGCGAGATGGCCGCCACATCCGTGCGCAACGCCTCCGGCAGGCGCACGACGATATCGAACCGTCGGTCGCCCTCGAACAGCGTTCCCGCCTCTCGCCCCCCGACGGCGATGGCCACCGCATCCTGAATGTCGGCGACGTTCAACCCGTAGCGGGCTGCACGCTCACGGTCGATGTTGACGATCAGGACAGGCAGCCCGCTGGTCTGCTCGACCTTCGCGTCTGCGGCCCCCGGGACGGTCTGGAGGACGGACAGGATCCGCAGCGCCGTCCTGTTGAGCTCGTCCATGTCATCCCCGAACACCTTGACCGCCACGTCGCTCCGAACGCCGGAAATCAGCTCGTTGAAGCGAATCTGGATGGGCTGGGAGAACTCGTAGGCAGTGCCCGCAAACCCACTCGTCGTTTCCTGGACCTCGCCGATGAGCTGGTCGCGCGCCTTGTCCGGGTCGGGCCAGTCAGCGGTGGGCTTGAGCATCACGTACGCGTCGCCGAGGTTCGGCGGCATCGGATCGGTCGCGATTTCGGCGGTTCCCGTGCGCGTGAACACCCGGACCACCTCGGGGTGCCGTGCCATGATGGCCTTCTCGACCGCCTGCTGCATCACCACCGATTGACTCAAACTCGTTCCAGGTGCACGGATGGTCTGGAATGCGAAGTCGCCTTCGTTCAGGCTCGGAACGAACTCGGCCCCCATTCGGGTTGCCAGCAGCGCGCAGAGAAGGACCGCCAAGCCGGCGAAGACGAACACGACCAGGCGATCGCGCATCACCAGGGCCAGCAGCGGCTCGTACGCGCGGCGCGCCCACTGCATCAGAAGGTTCTCGCGTTCCGCCACCGGCCGTTGCAGCAGCAACGCAACGGCTGCCGGCACGAAGGTCACCGTCAGCAGCATCGCACCGGCGAGCGCCATGACGACCGTGATGGCCATCGGATGGAACATCCGCCCCTCGACACCGGTCAGCGCGAAGATGGGCAGGTAGACGACCATGATGATGAACTGGCCGTACACCAGGGGTCGACGTGCCTCCTTCGCCGCTGCGAACACCTCCGCGAAGCGTTCGTCGCGCTCCAGTGGGCCGCCCTTGCGTGTTTGGGCGTCGGCGAGACGCCGGACGCAGTTCTCCACGATGACCACGGCACCGTCGACGATGATGCCGAAGTCCAGCGCACCGAGGCTCAGCAGGTTCGCGCTGACCCCACCGGCGACCATCCCGGTCAGCGTGAACAACATCGACAAGGGGATGACCAGCGCGGTGATGAGTGCCGCGCGGATGTTGCCGAGGAACAGGAACAGCACTGCGACAACCAGTGCCGCCCCCTCGAGGAGGTTCTTCTTGACCGTTGCGATGGCCCGGTCCACCAGGTGCGTGCGGTCGTAGACGGGGACGGCCTTCACACCTTGCGGCAACGACCGACTGATGGCTTCGAGCTTCTGCGCGGCTGCCTGGGCCACGGCACGGCTGTTCTGGCCGATGAGCATGAACACGGTTCCGAGCACGACCTCGCGCCCGTTCTCCGTGGCGGCACCGGTGCGCAACTCACGCCCCAGCCCGACGTCGGCAACGTCGGCCACGCGAACCGGCACCCCCCGCACGGTGTCGACGACGATGTTCGCGATGTCGGCCACTGTTCCGACCTGCCCGGGGGCCCGGATGAGCAGCTGTTCGCCGCTTCGCTCGATGTATCCGGCACCGACGTTGGTGTTGTTGCGCTCCAGCGCGCGCACGAGAACGTCGAGGGTGATGCCGTACGCGGCCAGACGGTCGGGCAGCGGCGCGACCTGGTACTCCTTGGTGAATCCGCCGATGCTGTTGATCTCGGTCACCCCTGGGACGGTGCGCAGCTGGGGCCTGATCACCCAGTCCTGAAGCTCGCGCAGATCCATCGCGGTATACGGCTGGCCGTCCGGTTTGCGCGCGTCCGGCGCCGCTTCGACGGTCCACAGCAGGATCTCGCCGAGCCCGGTCGAGATGGGCCCCATGACCGGCACCGCACCGGTGGGCAGCTTCTCGCGCGCCTCCTGAAGTCGCTGATCGACGAGCTGCCGCGCAAAGTAGATGTCGGTGCCGTCCCGGAAGATGACCGTGACCTGCGACAGCCCGTATCGGGACAGCGAACGGGTCTGCTCCAGCCTGGGCAGGCCCGCCATCACGGTTTCGATGGGAAACGTGATGCGCTGCTCGGTTTCCAGCGGCGAATAGCCGGGTGCGACGGTGTTGATCTGGACCTGGACGTTGGTGATGTCCGGCACGGCATCGATCGGAAGCCGTTGATAGGCAATCACCCCGACGACTGCAAGCGCCAGCATCATCAGCATGACCAGGTGCCGTTGCCGGATGGCGGCCTGAATGATTCGTTCGAACACGAGTTTCCTTTCGAAGGCGATTGGTCAGTGCTCGTGCCCGGCGGCGCCTTTTTCGAGCTCGCTCTTGAGCACGAAACTTCCAGCCGCAGCGACCGGCTCGCCCGCTTTCAGTCCGCTCGTGACCTCGGTGCGGCGCCCGTCGGACAGGCCCAGCATCACTTCCCGCGCCGAGAACCCCTTGTCGATGCGTACGAAGACACTCGGCTTGCCGTCGACGGTCTGGATGGCGCCGTTCGGGACAGTGACCGCGGCAGCGCGCTGCGAGGCCAGCAGGGTCACGTTCACGAACAGGCCCGGCCGCCAGGCTCCTTCCGGGTTGGGGACGGTGACACGCGCGGTGGCCGTGCGGGTCGACTCGCCGATGAGGCTGCCGACGTACGACACCGTGCCCCGTGCCTCCGCACCCATGGCTTGCGCTCTCACGACGGCTTGCGCGCCCACACGAACGGCGTTCAGATCTCTGGCGGCCGCGTTGAAGTTCGCCCAGACGGTCGACAGGTCGGAGATGGTGTAGATGCTGGTGTCCTCCTTCACTGCCTCGCCGAGGGCGACGTGTTTTTCCAGCACGATGCCGTCGAACGGCGCCCGGAGCTCGAACCGGTTGCCCGCGTTCGCGGTCGGCGAGACGCCGATCGCCGCCAGCTTCGCACGGGCGTTGCCGGCGGCGATCTCCGCTTCCGCCAACGCGGCCTTCGCCTGCAGGTAGTCCTGCTCGGCCGAGATGCGTTCCTCCCACAGCCTCTTTTCGCGCTCCCTCGTCGTTCGGGCGAGCTCGAGCCTGCGTTGCGCGGCGGCCAGGTCCGAGCGCAGGTCCGACACCGCCGTGCTGGCAATGACGGCCAGTACCTGCCCCCGCTTGACCGGCTGTCCGAGCAGGGCCCCGACCGACTCGACGACACCGGCCACGCGCGGGACCACGTGGGCCGTCCGGTCCTCGTTCAGCCGGATTTCGCCCGGCAGGGAGACGGTGGTGGCGAGTTGCGCCGGCGCAGCGGCCTCGACGGTGATCCCCGCGGCCTGCTGCTGCTCCTCGCTGAGCATGAGGGCTTGCGGTTCCTTTCGGCCGGATGGCACGGGGGTCGGTTCCGACGGATTCCGCACGCCGGTGCCCGCGTGGGCACTTTCGCCTGCCTCGGCCTTCGGCCGGGCCGCGGAACGCCCTTGGACCGCATGCTCGCGCGCGTCCGCATGCGCGTGGTCGTCATGCACAGCCGACCCGCCAGGCCTGGCGCGAAGGATCAGCGCTGCGAGCGCCGCGCCGACCAGCAACAGGATGACGATGGAAAGTGCCTGTCGTTTGTTCATCCGATCATTCCCGTTCGTTCGTTGGCCGATCTACCGGTCGATGCCGATCAGTCGCTCGATGTCGGCCGATGCGCGATACGCGTCGGCCAGCGCGCGGACCAACTGACCGCGGCCGAGAAACAGCGCTCGTTGGGCCTCCAGCACGTCGAGAAAGCCGAACTTGCCGAGCTCGAACCCGCGGGTCGCAGCGTTCAGCGCGCTCTCGGCGTCGGGCAGCAGCTGGTGTCGAGCGATGTCGCTCTGCGTGCGGGCGGCCGACAGCCGCTCGAGCGCCTGCCCTACCTCCGAGCGCAGTCGTACCTCGGCGGCCAGTGTCAGCTGTCGCGCCTGGTCCGAGCGGATCTGCGCGTCACGGATGTTTCCCTGGTTGCGATCGAACACCGGAATCGCGACCGACAGCCCGACGGCGTTCGCGCGGTCGCCCGTCTCGACCAGCGTGCGCGTCCCGACATTCATTGCGAAGGATGGAAACGCCTGGGTCCTTGCGAGCTCCGTCAGCGCATCGCGCCGGGCCGCCTCGGCCCGCAGCCGAACGAGTTCCGGCGCCTGCTCGATGCGCGCGGCGAGCGACGCCGCGGAGGCGGTCGCGTGAGGCTGCGCCTCCGGCGTCACCGCGACGAACGGCTCGGCGCGAACGACGCCCCACAGCGCGTAGACGCGCTGGCGCGCATTCAGGACGTCCAGGTCGGCCTGGCTCTGCTCGATGCGCGCCGTCGACCGCACCACCCGCGCTCGTGTCTCGTCGACAGGCGAGACTCGACCCGCCTGCACTCGTCGTGCAGCGGCGTCCAGTGCCCGGTTCGCGATGTCCAGCGATGCCCGGGCCAGCTCCGCTCGTTGCTGGGCGGCAAGCAGTTCGAAGTACGCCTCGATGGTGGCCGCCCGCAACTCGACCCTGCGCTGCCCGACTTCCGCTTCGGCGACGTCCTGCCCACGTTCGGCCGCGGAGATTCGCGCGGCCCGTTTGCCGCCGAGCTCCAACGGCACGCTGAACGTGATTCCGGACGCACGATTGCCGCCCCGGATCTGCTCGATGTCGTACGACGCCGTGGGATTTGGGCGCAAGGCGGCCTGATCGCGCAGCGCGAGTGCGGCGTCCGTCTCCTGACGGACGGCCGCCAAATCCAGGTTGGACGCGAGCGCCCGCGCGATCGCCTCATCGAGCGTTATCGGCGGCAATCGAACATCGGACTCGGCGGCCGACAGCAGCACAAGGGGCGACATGACCGCGAGTGCGGCCAGAATCTTCACGACTTGGATCAACACGGTTCAACACATCCCGGAGCGGTTGGCGGGATGGCGAGAGCATGGCGCGCACACGGAGGAAATCAGAGCCGGTCAGCAGCATCCAACGGGGCTGACTGATCAGATCGGTACGCTGCGACCGCAGCGCGCTCCCGCCTCCTCTGGCAGGGACGCGGCGGTGACGGTCGGGGCGTTCGGGTGGGCCCGGCAGCCAGCTGGCCTGCGGCAGCACCACGGCGGCAACGAAACTTTCCGAAACGACCGGAGCCGATTGCGACAAGGTCACCGGGGTCGCCAGAGAACCACCGGCATGGCAGAACGCGCAGTCCGAATGCGACAGGGACTTCTGCTTGCCGCTCTTGTCGGCCTCGGCCGCATCTCCTGGATGATGGGCGTGGAAATGATGCCCCCAATGCGCTCCGGAATGCGGCCGGTCGGCCTCATGGGCGCAGTACGCCCCTGCGGCGGCATAGGACCACTGCAACAGAGCGAACAAGGTCGCAAGGACGAAGACCACACGTTTCATGAGTGTCCGAACTCTACCACCCACGGACATGTCCGTGCTGCAGAGCCCTTGCTTCCAGCACCTGCGGCGTCAGCCGGGAATATGCCCGTGCCAGCACCGGCGCATGGCCGATCTCCCGAATCACGGACTAGTCCGGGATCCGCGTCAGCTTCGGCCGCCAGATGCCGAGCACGACGTTGACCGTCGCGACCGCGAGCAGCACCCACAACGTGTTCCGTTCGGCCACCAGCGTCGCGGCCAGCGTCGCGGCATCGAGTTGTCCCGCCAGCGCACTCGCGCTGCGTTCGGCTTCCAGCCGCATCGGCCCCTGCACGCCGACCAGGCTCGCCTCGAACACCAGCACACCGGAGGCCAGCTTCACCCACGCCCAGCCGGCATTGTGGAACCCCCGATTCGCGGCGATCGCGAGCAGCCCGGCGATCAGCGTCAGCGTCATCGACGGCAGGAAGATCCAGCGCGCGATGTCGTGCATCGCCTCGCGGATCAGCGCATAACCGGCCAGGGATGCCTGCGGCGACGGCGCGCGGTGCAGCAGCACGAGCAGCGACAGGGCCGCACCCATCAGGCCGATCGCTCCCATCGTGTGGAGGAATTTCAGGAGACGCCGCATCGTTTCCGCCCGGCTTTCGCGAACCTTTGCGATGCTATCCGATGAAGCGGCCGATCGCGATTGCCTGGCTGGCGATCCGAACCGCCCTCGACGACTCCGGCGCCACGACGGCCGGACGCCGAGGCGAAGCCGATCCTGTTTGGACAACGGGCGGTGCGCGGGTGAATCGGACCGGCAGCGCCGGGGCCGCCGTCATCGCCCGGGTGGGGCGATGCGCCGGCCCGGCGCCACCGGAGGCCCCTCAGGCCGTCAAGCGCCAGTCATAGACCACCTGGTACTTGCCGCCGTGGCCCGAGAACGTGACCACGCCCTCCGGACTGTCGGTCTTGCCGCTCCAGCGTGCGTTCAGCGACGGGATGTTCACCCGCAAGGTGACCGGCCGGAACACGTCGTCCTCCCAGATGCTCTTCAGCAGGTCGAACACGTAGCCGACGATCGCGCCCACGGCTGCCCCGATGATCGCGCCGATCGGACCGCCGCTGGCACCGATCGCTCCGCCGATCGCAGCCGCCAGCGCCGCGGTGACCTTGGTCTTCACCCACGTCATCAGCTGTTGGATGAACCCCGGCAGGCCGCCCATGTCCACTTCCGCGAGCACGAGTGTGACGAAATACGATTTCGGATACGCCGTACCTTCGTTCAGGTTGAACCAGGTGAAGCGGCGCGGCGGCGAATAGACCTTCTGCTCGCCGTCGTCGAAGTCGCTGCCGACCCGGAACGGATTGACCTTGAGCGTATCGCCGGACTCGTCGACGGTCGTCCCGCCGAGGTCGATCTCGTCGTCGCCGGACTCGCTGCCCAGGAACCCGTCGGTCTCGTCGAGGCACTTGACCTTGTGGATCCGGAACTCGAGCTTGTCCGTGGTCGCCTGCGTGATCAGCCCCGGCGTCGCCGCCCCTTCCAGTCGAGTCGCCATCGACTTGAGCTGTGTCTTCGAGATCTTCATCGACGCGGGCAGCGGCAGCGCCGCCGCCTGCTCGTCTACGCCGACGTCCCGTGACAGATCGATGCGCGCCAGGTCGCCGAAGCGGGCCTCGCGCACGGCGATCGGCGCGGCGATGCGGGCGATCGCCTTCATCGAGGCCGCCTTGCGGGTGACCTGCGGCAGGGCCGCGAAGCGCCCGTGCAGGACTCGCTCGAGCGAATCGGCCCGGCTCGCCAGCCGGAATTTCGCCGGCTCGGCGTCGCTGGCAGCAACCTTCTCCATGCCCAGTTCGATCTCGCGGGCCACGCGCACCGCAATCGCGCGCAGCAGCGGATCGGCGACGTCATCGACGATGGAGGTTGTGATTTCAGCCATTTCAGGACTCCTTGACAGGGTTGGTGGAGTCGCTGATTGTTGGAAACGACTGGTCGCCTCGATATCACGCGAACGCGTCCGCGTCAGCGTCGGCCGCGGTCAGCGCGCGAAGCACTTCGCTGCGTGACCGACCCGCGCGTCCTCGCCAGGGGTCCGTCGACAGGTGGCGCGCAGCGATGCCGGCGGCCAGCACACACGCGATCGACGTCCCCCGACACCAGGCGAGGCGACCGTCACCCGCAATTGCCGGTATCCGTTCGCCGGGTGCGATCAGATCGAGTCGCGGTGTCCGCGCACACTCGGGCACGAGCGAGCGATCGCGGCCGCAGGCGCCGACGGCGATGGCGGACCGATGCCGCGCGGGGAACATCACCGGGTCCGGATGGCCGTTGCCTGCCGCGCAGAAGACGAGCACGCCACGTTGGATTGCCGTCTCGATCGACACGCCGATCGCGGCATCGTCGGCATCCCCACCCATCGGTACCACGAGCAGGTCGACCTGCTCACCGACCAGCCAGTCGATCGCGGCGCAGACCCAGTCGGGCGATGAGGCGCCCGCCGGGTCAGCCACGTCTGCGGTCAGCAGCGTCACTCCAGGCGCGATGCCGAAGAGACCCGACCGACCCTGCGCGAGGAGCATGGATGCCGAACGTGTCCCATGGTCCGAGCCTGCAGCTTGTGCACCGGACACCGGACCGAACGATCGGCGCCATGCATCCGCACCCCGGAGATCGGCCGCGTGCAGATCGATCCCGACGTCCACCAGCCCGATGCACATGCCCCGGCCGAATCCTCGCTGCCATGGCTCGGACCAGACGAGATCGATCGGGCTTGCTGGCGGATCGCGTCGCCCGGTCCGCTGGCGGACCAACCGAGCCAGGTCGATCGATGGTCGGCGACTCATGCCTGCACTCCGTCGCGGCCCACGGCCGCTGTCCGTCGGCGTCGAGCATATCGCGGCGGCGCGCCCCGACAACCAGCGTCGGGACGCGCACACGCCTCGAGGCGCCCCGTGAATGCGTCATTGCCAGCGCCCGGTGGCAGCGCGAGGATGATCGGCACCATACGACGGTACCTGAAACTCGGCCAAAGCAGACCCCCAACGGGAGAGGCCTTCATGTCGGCATTCGATCGCGGCATCGCGATCATCGCAACGGTCGGTTTCCTGTCATCGATGCCGATGCTGCTCGCGCACGCGGACCAGCGCGCCGGCGAGCGCACCGAGGCAGCCCCGATGTCGGCGGAAGCGCCGCCCCCCTGGGCCTACCCGTGGGATCCGTCGTTCCCGCTCCCACCGGCAACCGACACGCCGCACCGCGTGCCGGGCAGCGACGCCACGTATTCGGTCGCTCAATCTCGCGACCTGTTCGTTGCACCCGACTGGCATCCCGCCAACCGGCCGCCAATGCCCGACGTGGTGGCGCGCGGCCGCAAACCCGAGGTGCGTGCCTGCGGCTCGTGTCATCGCGTCGAAGGCAGCGGCGGGCCGGAGAACGCCAACCTGGCCGGCCTGCCCGCGGACTACATCATCCGGCAGATGGCGGACTACAAGAGTGGTGCACGCAAGTTCTCGGGGCCGGCGCGCGGGCCGATCACGTTGATGGTCGCGACCGCGAAGGCTGCCACCGACGCCGAGGTACGCGAGGCCGCGGACTACTTCTCGAAACTGGCGCCACGCAAACACATCGACGTGATCGAGGCCGAAACGATTCCAAAGGTGCAGGTCGCGCGCGCGTTCTTCGTCCGGTCCGGCGAAGGCGGCACCGAGCCGCTCGGTCGGCGCATCGTCGAGACGCCGGTCAACGTCGAGCAGTTCGAACTGCGCGACTCCCGGGCGACGTTCGTCGCCTACGTGCCGGTCGGCAGCATCGCGAAGGGTGAGTTGCTGGCCCGCACCGGCGGCGACGGCCGCACCACCACCTGCACGAGTTGCCATGGCGCGGACTTCCGCGGCGTCGGACCGGTACCCCGCCTGGCCGGCCGTTCGCCCACCTACGCGGTCCGCCAGCTCTACGACTTCAAACACGGCGCCCGGGCGGGTGGCGACAGCGCGCGGATGCAGCCGGTGGTCGAGAAACTCTCGCTCGATGACATGATCGCGCTCGCCGCCTTCTTCGCGTCGCTCGATCCCTGAGCCGGAGCGCGACCGATCGACGCGGAATCGCCGCGATTGTGTCAGCATGCGCGGACTCATCCCCACGCACCGATGGCTCCCGAACTGCTCCGATCACTTCGCACCCTGCTGCTGGATCAGGATGTCGCCACGCTCGCGACCCGGCACAAGGACGATCCGGCCGCCTCGATGGTGCCGTACGTGGTGTTGCCGGACAGCGGCGACATCGTGATCCACGTGAGCCGGCTGGCGACCCACACCCGGGACATGCTCGAACATCCGGCGGTGAGCCTGCTGGTGATCGCCGACCGGACACCGGAGGTGATGGCCCAGGCGCGCGCCCGTGCGGCGCTGGCCGGCGACGCGCGGGTGTGTCCGGCCGACGCGCCGGAACATGCGGCGGCACGACGGGCCTATCTGGAGCGGTTCCCGGACAGCGAGCCGATGTTCGGCTTCGGCGACTTCTCGCTGTTCCTGGTCAGTCCGCGCGCGGTGCGCTGGGTGCCCGGTTTTGCACAGGCCGGTTCGCTCACCCGGGCGCAGTACCTGGCGCTGATGGCCGGCGGCGACGGCGCGCCGCCGGCGTGAGGGTCGTGTTCAGCGCCCCGGCTTCTCGCCCAGCGTGCCTTCGCGAAAATCCATCAGTGCCTGGTAGATCTCCTGCTGCGTGTTCATCACGAACGGCCCGTATTGCGCGATCGGTTCGTTCAGCGGCCGGCCGGCGATCAGCAGCACCTTCGCGTCAGCACTCGCCTCGATGACAACCCCGTCGCTGGACGGCTCGTTGGCGAGGATCGCCATCCGTTGTGACGGCACCGCCTGGCCGCCGACCGTGACCTCGCCGCGATAGACGTAGACGAACGCGTTGTGGTCACCCGGCAGCGCCTGCTCGAAGCGGGCGCCCGCCGGCAGATGCAGGTCCAGGTAAAGCGGCGCGGTCCCGTCGCGCGTGACCGCACCGGTGACACCGTGGCTCTCACCGGCGATCACCGTCACGTCGACCCCCTGCGGCGTCGTCAGCTTCGGCAACTGGTCGGCCTTGAAGTCGCGATACCAGGGCGCCGACATCTTGTCGCGTGCGGGCAGGTTCAGCCAGAGCTGGAAACCCTCCATCACACCCGCTTCCTGCTCCGGCAGTTCGGAATGGATCACCCCGCGGCCCGCGGTCATCCATTGCACGCCGCCGTTCTCGAGCAGGCCCTCGTGGCCGGCGCTGTCGCGATGGCGCATCCGCCCCGCGATCATGTAGGTCACGGTCTCGAAGCCGCGATGCGGATGATCCGGAAAACCGGCGATGTAGTCGTCGGCCTTGTCGCTGCCGAACGCATCGAGCATCAGGAACGGATCCAGGCGGCGTTGCAGGTTGTGGGTCAGCACGCGGGTCAGCTTGACGCCGGCGCCATCGGAGGTGGCCTGCCCGACGACGAGGCGCTCGACAGCACGTGGCCGGGTCACGGTGGGACGAAGGTCGGTGGTCGTGGTCATGACAAAGGTCTCCTGAGTCGATTATCGGTCCGAATGTGTGATCCCGAATACCGGACGCGTGGCTCTGGCGGCCGCGCGCCCGGCATTCAGGTTCAGGGGGTACGCCGGGCGTCGACGCTCCATTGCCCCGCGCCGTGCGCGGCCAGGGCGAGCAGGCCGCCGACGATGGCGACGTTCTTGAAGAACATCAGCTGCTGGGTCATCACCTGCGCCTCCGGCACGGCCCAGTACGCGTGGAAGAAGAAGCTGGCGACCAGCGTGAACACCGCCAGCGCGACGGCGGCGATGCGGGTGCCCGCGCCGGCGATCAGGGCCAGGCCACCGGCCACCTCGACAACGATCGCGATGACCGCGGCAACCGCCGGCAGCGGCAGGCCTTTGGACGTGATGTAGCCGACGGTGCCGGCGAAGCCGGCGATCTTGGTGATGCCGGCGGGCAGGAACAGCACCGCCATCAGGATGCGGGCGGCGAGTGCGAACAGGTTGGAGAATCGGGACATGGTCGATAACCTCGAAGGATTTCGTTGAAGACGGAGAACGGGTTTGGCCTGGTGATGGACTTCGCGTCGCGCACTCAGGCGAGCACGGCGTCGATGTCTGCATCGGCCTGGGCGATGCCGCGTGATGCCGCCTCCGGACCCATGTTCAGGCCCTCGGCGTACACGAACCGGACATCGCTCATGCCCAGGAAGCCGAGCACACTCTTCAGGTACGGCACCTGGGTGTCGCTGTCGGTGTCGCGATACAGCCCGCCGCGCGCCAGCGCGACATAGACGGTCTTGCCCTGGAGCAGGCCGACCGGTCCGTTCTCGGCATAACGGAAGGTGACGCCGGCGCGCGCGACCGCGTCGATCCAGCTCTTCAGCTGCACCGGCACACCGAAGTTGTACATCGGCACGCCGAGCACGATCGTGTCGTGTGCCTGCAGTTCGGCGATCAGCGCGTCGTCGAGCGCGACCCGCGCGGCCTGCTCGGCCGTCCGCTTGTCCGCCGGTGTGAACAGCGCCGCCAGCGCGGTTTCGTCGAGGATCGGGTGCGGATCGGCCGCGAGATCACGGACCGTCAGCGTCGCGTCGGGGTGGGCCTGCTGGAGCCGCGCCACGATCCGGTCGGCGACCCGGGTGGAGTTGCCGCCATGGCGACGGGCGCTGGCATTGATCTGGAGGATGTTCATGGTTCGGTATCCGGGGTGTTGGGTTTCGATGGGTGTACTGTAGATACGCCTGACCAAGCCAACAATCCGTCGAAACGGATATCATTATTCCTGTGATGGAACAATCGAACGCCATCGACCCGAACGATCTCCTGATCTTCGGCCTGGTCGCGGACCTGGGCAGCTTCAGTCGGGCGGCGGACAAGGCCCGCCTGCCGAAGTCGACCGTCTCGCGCCGGATCGCCGCGTTGGAGAAGCGGCTGGGCGAACGCCTGCTGCTGCGCACCACCCGTCGCCAGACGTTGACCGAATTCGGCCACCTGCTGCTGGCTCACGCGCGGCAGGTGACGGCCGAGATGGACGCCGTGGCGAGGTTGCGCGAGCGCTGCCAGGCCGAACCGAGCGGGCGACTCCGGGTCTCGATGCCCAACGAAGTCGCCACCCTGATGCTCGCCGAACCGATGTCGGCCTTCGTCGCGTTGTACCCGCAGATCTCGCTGGAGATCGACCTGTCCTCGCGTCGGGTCGACCTGCTCGGCGAAGGATTCGATCTCGCGGTCCGGATGGGGCCGCTGACCGATGACGGCCTGCTGGCGGCGCGGCGATTGAGCCTGATGTCCGCCGGCCTGTACGCATCGCCGGATTACCTCGCCGAACACGGCGAGCCGAAGATCCCCGACGACCTGTTGTCACACGACGCGGTGCATCTGCTCGGCGCCCAGGGCCAGCCGCGACCCTGGGTACTGACGAAGGCATCGGAGCGCTGGGAACACACGCCGCCCGGTCGGATCATCGCCAACCTGCCGGACATCCTGTACCGCCTCACCCGCGCCGGCGCCGGCATCGCGGCGCTGCCCGACTACATCGCCTCGCCCGATGTGCAGCGCGGGCAGCTCCGGCGCGTCCTGCCGCTGTGGTGCCTGCCGCCCGCCACCGTCTCGGCGGTCTTTCCCGGCCGCACGCTGATGCCGTCGAAGACCCGCGTGTTCATCGAGATGCTGGTGACCACGTTCGACTCGTTGCGCTGAGAGCCGGCACGGGAGTCCGCGCCGCCGTCATGGTGACCGCCGGTTACAAGCCTTACACCGGGTTCCACGGCCGGATCGCCGGGCAGGTCGGCGCGGCGGTATGTTGACGACGTTGAAGCCAGCAAGTGCTCTCCGTGTGATGCCCGCGACCCGTGCGAGGCCGCAACGACGGAGCCTGAAACGGACCTCTGCGATGTTCTCCCCCCGCAACCAACCGGCCACCATCCGCCGCACGCCGCGCCGCCAGCGTCCGCCGTCGGGCCGCCAGCTGCGCATGGCGCTCTTCGGCCTCGGTGCGCTGGCCGCCGGCAGCTTCGTGTTGTCGCCCCGTGGCGCGATCGGGCAGACGATCTACGCGCCCCCGCCTGCCCCGGGAGTCGAAGCGGCGGCCGCCGCGGTCGGTCGCATCGGTCGCGTCAGCATGGTCGGCGGCGACGTGTCGTATTTCGCGGAGACGATGACCCCCGCGCAGTGGATCCGCGCCGAGACCAACCTGCCGGTGCCTGCACGTTCATCGCTGGCCAGCGGCGCCGGCGGCCGTGCGGAGGCGACCTTCGGCAGCATCACGGTCCACCTCGACACCCTGTCGCAGGCCGACTTCGCCGTCGTCGACGACGACCGGCTCGCGATCGGCGTGGCCCGCGGCGCGGTCGCGATGTCGATTCCGGTCGTGGCTGGTGAACAGTCCGTGGCCGCGTTCGGCGACAACTGGCGCGCAATCGCCCGCGAACCCGGCACGTATGCGATCCGGGTCGAACCGGTCGGCGGCGACGTGGTGGTCAAGGTGCACACCGGCCGCGCCGACGTCGAGTGGAACGGCAGCACGTTGTCGGTCGACGCGGGCCGGCAGGTGCGGCTGGACGCTTCGGGACGGATCATCGAAGCCGGGCTCGATGACGACGTGTTCGACCGCTGGGTGCTCGATCGCGCGCGCCAGCTCGCGGCGCTGCGTGCGCCGGCTTTCATGTCGCCGGCGCTGACCGGCGGCGAGGTGCTGTCGCAGTACGGCGACTGGACCGACCAGCCCGGTCACGGTTCGATCTGGTTCCCGCACGTGGCGGCGGCCGGATGGGCACCGTACCAGGCCGGGCGCTGGGTGACGATGGCGCCCTGGGGGTCGGTCTGGGTCGATGCGCAACCGTGGGGCTTCGCGACCTCGCACTACGGGCGCTGGATCCGGGTCGACGGTCGCTGGGGCTGGCTGCCGGGTGAACATGCCCGCCGACCGGTATTCGCGCCGCGGATCGTCGCACCGATGCCGTATCCGGTGCCGCCGCGCCACGTGATCTGGGAGCGCCCTCGTTTCGCCCCGCCGCCGCCGCGCTACATGGTGCCGCCGGTGGTGATCGGGGGTCCGCGCGGGGGTCCGCCGCCGGCTCACGACCGCTGGCATGACCGCAGGCCGGATCGCCCCTACGACGGTCGTCCGATCGGCGCGCCGCCGGTGCACATCGAGCCGCCCCGGGCGGTCGTGCCGCCGATCCGTATCGAACCGCCGCGGCCGTTCGCGCCGCCAGTGCGGATCGAACCGCCGCGCGCGATCGTGCCGCCCCCGTCACACGTCGAGCCGTCGCGGCCGTTCCCGCCGCCCTCGCGCTTCGAGCCGTCGCGGCCGTTCCCGCCCCCGTCCTCGCGCAACGAGCCGCCGCGGCCCGTCTTCTCGCCGCCTTCGTCGCGGTCGGATCCGCCGCGGCCGATCGCACAGCCTCCGGTCCGGGTCGAGATGCCGCGGCCGGTGCAGGTCGCACCGTCACCGGTGATCAAGCCGATGCCAATGCCGATGCCGGGCGCCGCGCCACGGGCCCAAGGCGGCGGCGGACCTCTGTCGCCGCACCCGATGCTGAAACACTGAGCCCGGGCCGGGCGTTCGCCCGGTTCAGCCGGTGAATCCGATCCGCTTGTGACTGCCGTCGCAGAACGGCTTGTTCGCACTCGCCCCGCAGCGGCACAACCAGACCGGATCACCGCCGACGAAACGGCCGCCGTCGGCACTGCGGAACTCGAAGCGGCCCCGGACCATCAGTGGACCGTCGGCGACCGGCTTGACCTCGACCGTCCCCTGCGCCGGCGCGGTCACGGCGTCGTCCACCTTGCATCGGCCCGGATCCGCGAAGCCGACCCGGCTGTGACTGCCGTCGCAGAACGGCCGGTTGGCGCTGGCCCCGCACCGGCACAACGCGACCCGCATGTATTCCGCGATCGGCGCGCCGGCGCCATCGGTGATCGTGACCCGGCCGCGCAGGTAAAGCGGACCATCGGGCCGGAGGGTGGCGCTGGGCAGATCGTCGGGCCGCTCGAGCGACTCGCCATCGACGCGGCGCACACTCAGCGCACCGGTCGGGCAGCGCGCGACCACCTGTGCGATCCGCTGCGCGGAGGCCTTGTCCGGATCGATCCACGGCCGCGCATCGGGATCGAACACCTCGGGCAGGCCGTGCACACACTCGGCGGCATGGATGCAGCGTGAGGCGTCGAACGTCACGATCACCTCGCGCCCGAGGTATTCCTTGGTGCTCATCTGGATGCTCCTCGCGCGCCGTCGCGCGGGTGCACATGCTACAACCGGCTGAAGTCCGGTGCCCGCTTTTCCATGAACGCGGTGAACGCCTCGCGTGCCGCCGGTTCGCGCAGCATGCGGCCGAACACCGCGCCTTCCTCGATCATCTGCGCGGCCACCGGCCCGGCGATCGCCTGCTTCATCAGCCGCTTGGTCTGGATCAGCGATGACGATGGCTTGGCCGCCAGCTTCGCGGCGATCGACAGCACACGCGGCTGCACGTCGGCCGGGGGCAGCACCTCGTTGACCAGGCCCATCGCGAGTGCGTCGGCCGCGGTGAACGGCTCGCCGAGCATCAGCTTCTCGGCCGCCCGCGGATGGCCGACGAGCCGCGGCAGCAGCAGACTCGATGCGGCTTCCGGGCACAGGCCGAGATTGACGAAGGGCAGGCTGAGCAGCGCGTTGTCGCCGGCGTAGACGAGGTCGCAGTGCAGGAGCAGCGTCGTGCCGACACCCACTGCCGGTCCGCAGACGCCGGCCACCAGCGGCTTGGGGAACGTGCTGATCGCGCGCAGGAAGCGGAACACCGGCGCGTCCTCGCCGGCGGGCGGGTTGTCACGAAAATCGCGCAGGTCGTTGCCGGCGGTGAAGACGGCCGGATCGCCGGTGATGACAGCGACGCGGCAGCCCTCGTCGGCCTGGGCATCGAGCAGACCGTCGGCGAGGGCCGCATACATCGCGGCGGTGATCGCATTCCGGCGATCGAGTCGGTCGAATGCCAGGATGGCGACCGGCCCCTGGCGGGTGATCCGTATCGACATCCGGTCAGACCCGCTCGAGGATGCCGGCCGCACCCATGCCGGTGCCGACACACATCGTCACCATGCCGTAGCGCAGCTTGCGCCGGCGCAGCGCGTGCACGACGGTGGCCGCGCGGATCGCACCGGTCGCACCGAGCGGATGGCCGAGTGCGATCGCACCGCCCATCGGGTTGACCTTCGCCGGGTCCAGCCCGAGGTCACCGATGACCGCCAGCGCCTGGGCGGCGAACGCCTCGTTCAGTTCGATCCAGTCCATGTCGGCCAGGCCGAGGCCGGCGACCTTCAGCGCGGCCGGAATCGCCTCCTTCGGTCCGATGCCCATGATCTGCGGCGGCACGCCGCGGACCGAGAACGACACGAATCGCGCCAGCGGCGTCAGCGAGAACTGCTTCAGGATCCGCTCGGAGACCACGATCAGCGCGCCGGCCCCGTCGGAGGTCTGCGAACTGTTGCCGGCGGTCACGCTGCCCAGCCCGGTGGCCTTGCCGGTCGGATCCTTCGGCGCCGCGAACGCCGGACGAAGCCGGCCGAGCGCCTCCAGTGTCGTGTCCTCGCGCGGTCCTTCGTCCAGTGCCATCGTGTGTGTGTCGACGCACACGTCGCCGCTGGCCAGGTCCGGTGTGTGGCGCGTGATCTCGATCGGGCGGATCTCGTCGTCGAACTCGCCGGCGCGTTGTGCGGCCAGTGCCTTCGTGTGCGACGCGAGCGCGAATTCGTCCTGCGCCTGGCGCGACACCTTCCACTGCTGCGCGACCTTCTCTGCGGTCAGCCCCATCCCGTAGGCGATGCCGACGTTGGCATCACCGTCGAACAGGCGCGGATTCATCGACGGCCGGTTGCCCATCATCGGCACCATGCTCATCGACTCGGTGCCGGCGGCGATCATCACCTCGGCCTCGCCGACACGGATGCGGTCGGCGGCCATCGCGAGCGCGGTCAGTCCCGAGGCACAGAAGCGGTTGACGGTCACCCCGCCCACGGACTCCGGCAGGCCGGCCAGCAGCACCGACAGGCGCGCGACGTTCAACCCCTGTTCCGCCTCCGGGATCGCGCAGCCGACGATCGCATCCTCGATCGTCGCCGGATCGAGCGCCGGCACCTGGGCCAACGCATGGCGGATCGCGTGGATCAGCAGGTCATCGGGGCGGACGTGACGCAGGCTCCCCTTGGGGGCCTTGCCGATCGGGGTGCGCGACGCGGCGACGATGTACGCGTCCTGGACTTGACGACTCATCGAACGGACTCCTGGTGTCGCCGGCTCGCGGACCGACGACACGGTGGGCACGCCGCGGCGGACCGCGCGTGCGGGCGGACGGTGACGCTCAGGCGGCGTAGTGCACGTACGATTCGCGCACCGTGCCCTGGGCATCGAAGAACAGGACCTCGGCCACCGGCTTGCCGGTCACACCTCGGTAATAGATGGTGATGCTGTCGACTCCGCGCAGCACGTCGAGCACTTCGAAGCGCATGTGATCGAAGACCTCGAAACCGCGCAGGAAATACGCCCGCAGTTCGGCCTTGCCGCGCACGGTGCCGCTGGGGTCGTGTTTGACGCGGGCGATGATCGGCGAATGGAAGACCACGTCGTCGGTATAGAAGGCCAGCGCGCGGTCCAGGTCCTTCGACTCGAACGCCTGCACCCAGCGCCGGACGTAGTCGGCGGTCTTCTCCACGGTCAGCATGGTGATGGTCTCTCCAGGTCGATTCCAGCGTGGTGGGTTGTTGCCGCCGGTCCGACCCGGGGCGCCGGGATCGATTCCGCGCCATCCGTCGCGCGGCGTCAACCCCCCGGGCTGCCGGGTGCACCCCGATCGGCGGCATCAGTTGCGGACCGGCTTGTTCGTCTGCACCATGCCCATCACCCGCTCCTGGGTCTTCGGATGGTCGAGCAGCGAGACGAACGCGTTGCGTTCCAGCCGCAGCAGCCAGGGCTCGTCGACCACGGTGCCGGCCTCGACGTCGCCGCCGCACATGACGTGCGCGATCGTCCGCCCGAGGTGGAAGTCGTGGCCTGTGATCAGCCCGCCGTCGCGCATGTTCGCGAGTTGCGCGGTGATCGTCGCCAGGCCGGTGCGACCCGCGACCGGTATCCGGCTTCGAAGCGGTGGTCGATACCCGGCGTCGGCCATTGCCCGGACCTCGCGGATCGCGGTGTACGGCAGCTCGTGCCGGTTGAAGACGACCGGGTCGGACTCGCGCAGATAACCGAGTGCACGCGCCTCCAGCGCCGAGCGCGACACCTGCGCGGTGGCCGCCGCCATGAAGTACTTCTTCAGGAAATCGAACAGGGCCGATTCCGGGGCCATCATCTGTTCCTCGGCCGCCCGTCGTGCACCATGGGCCAGGCCACCGGCACCGGGGATCAGGCCGACGCCGACCTCCACCAGGCCGACGTAGCTCTCGAGATGTGCGACCCGGCGCGCGCAGGCCAGCGCGAGTTCGCAGCCGCCCCCGAGCGCCATGCCGGAGACCGCGGCCACCGACGGCACCTGGGCGTAGCGCAGCCGAAGCATCACCTGCTGCAGCCGTTCGACCTCGCCCGCGATCGCCTTCGCGCCACCGCTCAGGTACGCGGGCAGCATCGCCTGCAGGTCGGCGCCGGCCGAGAACGGATCGTCCGGTGACCAGATCACCAGCCCCGCGTGTTCGCGCTCGGCGCGATCGATCGCGGTCGCGAGGCCGTCGATGACACCCGGGCCGATCGCATGCACCTTGGTCTTGATGCTGACGATCAGCACGTCATCCAGGCCCACCTGCGCCAGTGTCCACGACCGGATCGATTCATCCTCGTGCACGGTCGTCCCGGCGGTCGCCTTCGCCGAAGCGGTCGAGACGATCGTCGGCGTGGTTTCGCCGGCGACCGTCGGCGGGAACAGCTGGCGCCGATAGACCGGATGCGAGGAGCGCCCGACGAACGTGTTCTTCGCCGGCGAATACGACCCCTCGGGCTGATGCACACCACCCCGCTCGGCGACCGGACCCTCGAACACCCACGCCGGCAGCGGAACCGCCGCGAGCGCCTGCCCGGCGTCGATGTCGTCGCGGATCCATGACGCGACCTGCGTCCAACCCGCCTGCTGCCAGACCTCGAACGGCCCCTCCTTCGCGCCGAAGCCGAAACGCATCGCCAGGTCGACGTCGCGGGCGTTGTCGGCGATCTCGGCGAGTTTGCAGGCGGCGTAGTGGAAGCCGTCGCGCAGCAGCGCCCAGACGAACTTCGCCTGCGGATTGGTCGATTCGCGCAGCAGCGCCAGCCGCTCGGCCCAGGTCTTCTTCTTCAGGATGCGCGCGACCGTCTCGTCGGCCTTCGCACCGGCCGGCACGTAGTCGCCGCGGGCCGGATCGAGGCGCAGGATCGCCTTGCCGTCCTTGCGGTAGAAGCCGGCGCCGGACTTCTGGCCCAGTGCGCCGCGTTCGATCAGCGCCTTGAACACCGGCGGCGTCGCATAGGCGGCGGCGAACGGATCGTCGGCGAGGTTGTCCTGCATCGTCCGGATCACGTGGCCGATCGTGTCCAGCCCGACGACATCGGCGGTGCGGAACGTGCCGGACTTCGCACGGCCGAGTTTCTCACCGGTCAGGTCGTCGACGACGTCGAACGGCAGCTCGTACTTCGCGGCCTCGGCGACCGTGGCCAGGATGCCGAAGATGCCGACCCGGTTGGCGATGAAGTTCGGTGTGTCCTTCGCGCGGATGCAGCCCTTGCCCAGCGTCGAGGTCAGGAACGTCTCGAGCCGGTCGAGCACCTCGG
>CADEEH010000021.1 GCA_902826305.1 uncultured Burkholderiales bacterium | reverse complement strand
CGTTCGTGACGATGATCGTCGCGCACCTGAGCTGGCGCGGCTGGATGGCCGGGGTGCGCGCGGTGCTGCGCGGCGAGGGCATCATCAAGCCGTTCGAGCAGCCGCGGCCGGAACTGCAGCCGCTGATCGGTGATCTGCGCGAACTGCTGCGTGAACTCGAGGACGAACGGCGCGGCAGCGACGAGGAAGCGCTGCAGTGGACACCGGACAAGCTCAAGCGGCTGCTGCGCGAGCAGCTCGCCGGCGACGAAGTGATCCTGGTCTCCAACCGCGAACCCTACATCCACAACAAGACCGCCAACGGGATCGTCTGCCAGCGGCCGGCCAGCGGCCTGGTCACCGCGGTCGAACCGGTGATGCGCGCCTGTTCCGGCACCTGGATCGCCCACGGCAGCGGTTCGGCCGACCGCGAGTCGAGCGACGGCGACGGCCGCGTGCCGGTGCCACCGTCGAATCCCGCCTACACGTTGCGCCGGATCTGGCTCGAACCCGAGGAGGAGCAGGGCTACTACTACGGCTTCTCCAACGAAGGGTTGTGGCCGCTGTGCCATATCTGCCACGTGCGGCCGGTGTTCCGCAGCGAGGACTGGCAGCAGTACCGCCGGATCAACCGCCGCTTCGCCGACGCGGTGATCGCCGAGGCCCGCACCGAGGATCCGGTCGTGCTGGTGCAGGACTATCACCTGGCGCTGGTCCCGCGCATGGTTCGCGACCGCCTGCCGCGGGCGACGATCATCACGTTCTGGCACATCCCGTGGCCCAATCCCGAATCGTTCGGCATCTGCCCATGGCGCGAGGAGCTTCTCGACGGCCTGCTGGGCAGCACGATCCTGGGTTTCCACACCGGATTCCACGTCCAGAACTTCCTCGACACCGTCGACCGTTTCCTGGAGACGCGGATCGAACCCGAGCAGTCGACGATCTCCTACGGCGGCAAGCTGACCCGGGTCGAGCACTACCCGATCTCGATCGACTGGCCGGCCGAGCAGCGCAACGCCCACTCGATCGCGAGCTGCCGGCGCGAGCTGCGCGCACGGCTGGGCATGCCGGAGGACCAGCTCGTCGGCCTCGGCGTCGACCGGCTCGACTACACCAAGGGCATCGTCGAACGATTCAATGCGGTCGAGCGGATGCTCGAGTTGTATCCGCAGTGGATCGGCCGCTTCACGTTCGTGCAGATCGCCGCGCCGAGCCGGTCGTCGCTCGACGAGTACAAACGCTTCGAGGACCTGGTCCGCTCGACCTCCAACCGGATCAACGCCCGCTTCGGCCGGGTCGGCTACCGGCCGATCAAGCTGCTGATCGAGCACCACGACAGCGAGTCGGTGTTCGAGCACTACCGCGGCAGCGACGTCTGCCTGGTGACCAGCCTGCACGACGGCATGAACCTGGTGGCCAAGGAATTCGTCGCCGCGCGCGAGGACGAGCAGGGGGTGCTGGTGCTGAGCCAGTTCGCCGGCGCGGCGCGTGAACTGCACGAGGCACTGATCGTCAACCCGTACCACACCGACGAGGTCGCGCGCGCGTTGCACCAGGGGCTGGCGATGCCCGCCGAGGAGCAACGCGAACGGATGCGCAGCCTGCGCCGGCTGGTGCGCGAGTTCAACGTCTACCGATGGGCCGGCCGGATGCTGCTCGACGCCTCGCGCCTGCGCCGGCGCCAGCGCGTGGCCGCGCGGATCCACCTGCACAGCGCCGAACAGCCGCTGCGCAAGTGGGCGTGAGACCTGGACACGCCGACCGACACCTTATGATGATCCACCTGTTCAGTGCACCGGGCAACGCGGCACTTCGCGATTTCGAGAGCGGCAATCCGCTGTTCGCCTTCGACTTCGACGGCACGCTGGCGCCGATCGTCGAACATCCCGACGCGGCCCGGCTCAGTCCGATCGTCTCGCGGCTGATCGGCCACCTGGCGGAGCGCGCACCGGTGGCGATCGTCTCCGGCCGCAGCATCGAGGATCTGCGCCACCGCGTGCCCGATGGCATGGCGTTCCTGGTCGGAAACCACGGCAACGAAGGCCTGCCCGGCATGCCGGACGACGACGCCTACGGCCTTGCCGAGTGTGCCGCGTGGGAACTCCAGCTCAAGGCGCTTGCGCTCGAGACGATCGATCCGGCGATCTTCATCGAGCACAAGGGCCGCACGCTGTCGGTCCACTACCGCCAGGCCGGTGACGCGGCGATGGCCGAGGCCGCCCTGAAGGCGGCGTTCGAACGGCTCGATCCGAGGCCGTCGATCATCACCGGGAAAGCCGTGTTCAACCTGCTGCCGCCGGGCGGACGGACGAAGTACGACGCGGTGCGGCTGCTGGCGCAGGCGATCGATACGAACCGTGTGCTGTTCGCCGGCGACGACGTCACCGACGAAATCGTCTTCGCGCGGGCGCCGTTCACCTGGCTGACCGTGCGCGTCGGCCAGGATCGGACAAGCAAGGCGCGCTTCTTCCTGAATCACCAGGTCGAGATCGTCACGCTGCTCGAAAGGCTGCTGCACACGCGGCCCGTGGCCGACCGGCCGACGCGGGCCTGATCGGCCGCAGCCCCGGGAATTGGCGTGGGCTCAGCGCGCCCGCGCGCGCCAGATCGTCGCCAGGGCGCTGCCGATCGGGTCCGAGAACGCGAAGCGGAACAGGAAGTAGTCGACCGCGAAACCGATCGGCGCCATGAAAAAGACCAGTTCGGCCGGCGGCGAGTCGCTGCCGATCATCACGAACGCGATCAGTCCGGCCCGCGCCGCGGCGTAGGTGAGCAGCGTGCCGGTGGCCGAGGTCACCACCGCGCAGTAGCTGGCCAGCCGATGGCGCTCCACCGTCAGCGTCAGGCGATGCTGGCCGTCGAAGAAGCGCCGCAGCAGCCGGTGGCTGGCCCAGGCCAGCACCACCGTATACAACGTGATGTGCGCGGGGCCGGACCACTCGAGTGTGAAGCCGAGAGACCGTCCGGCGATGAACAACGGCGCGAACAGCAGGCCGAAGTAGCCTGCGTAGGCGCGCAGTCCGCGGGCATCCAGGGTGTTCGTCGGCATCGGTCGGGTCCTTCGTGGCGTGCTGGAAGTCTGCACATGCATGTTCAGTGCCCACGACATGCCCGTACAGATTCCCCATTCGACCTTAACGGTCGCAAACCCGGTGGCGGCAGCGGGCGGCGATCACCTGCCGCCGGCCGCCGATGAATGGCGTGTGGCGATGCGGCGACGCGACGCTCCGGGCGGAAATGTGCTGGCCCGGACGGTCATCATCCGTCGCCGATGCGGGCGGTGAGCGACGTGGGCGACCCGGTCTTCCCGGTCAGCGCGGCACGTCGAGCCCGTATTTCTCGATCCGGTAGCGCAGCGTGTCGCGGCTGATGCCGAGTTCACGCGCGGCGCGGCTGACGTTGCCGGCGGTTTCGGTCAGCGTGCGCTGGAGCATCTCGCGCTCGACCGATTCGAGGGATCGGCGTCCACCCGATGATGGTCCGGGTGCCGGGCCCGTGGCACCGTATCCGACCTGTCGACTCTCCTGCGCGTCGAAGGCCTCGCGCAGACCGATGGCGGCGTTCGTGTCCTCGCCCAGCCCCAACGCCATCGCGTCGATGTGGTTGCCGGTGGACAACAGCACGGCCTGCTCGACGCGGTTGCGCAGTTCGCGCACGTTGCCGGGCCAGTCGTGCCTCGCCAGGGCGGCGAGTGCATCGCCGTCCAGGGTCAGCGCCGGCTTGCGATACCGCTCGCGCAACTCGCCGAGGAAGTGCCGCGCCAGCCGTTCGATGTCCGCGCCGCGTTCGCGCAGCGGCGGCACGGCGATCTCGACGACCCGCAGCCGGTAGAGCAGATCGGCGCGGAACCGACCTTCGGCCACGCGTCGCTGCAGCGGCTGGTGCGTGGCAGCGACGATGCGCAGATCGACCGTGGCGCTGCGCAGGCCGCCGAGGCGTCGCACCGTGTGCTCCTCGAGCAGCTTGAGCACCTTGGCCTGCAGTGCCGGCTCGGTCTCGCCGATCTCGTCGAGGAACAACGTGCCACCTTCGGCGGCCTCGACCAGGCCGATCTTGCGCTGTCGCGCATCGGTGAACGCGCCGCGTTCATAACCGAACAGTTCCGACTCCAGCAGTGCCGCGGGGATCGCCGCACAATTGATCTCGACGAAAGGACCGGCCGCACGCGGTCCGTCGGCATGGATCGCCCGCGCGACCAGTTCCTTGCCGGTGCCGGTCTCGCCGGTGATCAGCACCGGCGGCAGATGCTTGCCGTCGAGGGTGGCGTCGGCCTGCCTCAATCGTGCCAGCCGGTCGCGCAGCGCGAGCACCGGCGGCGATTCGCCGACGATGCGGGCCGCGTGGTCGGCGTCGCGGGGCAGTTCCGGCGCGTATGCGGCGTCCGCTGTTTCCAGCCTCGTGCTGCGCTCGGTCCGAAGGACACGTTCGACGACGCCGCGCAATTGCGACAGCGCCACCGGCTTGGTCAGGAAGTCGGTCGCGCCGGCCTTCATCGCGTCGACCGCGAGCTGCACCGATCCGTGCCCGGTGATGACGATGACGCGGCAGCCCTGCGCCTTCTGCAGGATCTCGGGCATGCCGTCGAGGCCCCAGCGGCCAGGCAGATGGCAGTCCAGCAGAACCACGTCGGGTTTGAAGCTGTCCAGCGCGTCGATCGCCTGTTCGACGCTGCCGCTGATCCTCGTTTCGTAGCCGTAGCGCTCGAGATAGGTGGCGACGTTGCGTGCCAGCGTGTCCTCGTCTTCGACGATCAGCACGGCCGCGTGGGGATCGGGACGCGCCACCGCCGTGCCGTCAGCGGATCTGGCCGCGGTCATGCCGCCTGTCTCGCATCGGCGAGCACATCGACCGATGCCGTCGGCGCGGCGGCCGGCAGCGCGATCCGGACGATGGTGCCTCGGGCGGGCGCGCTGTCGATCATGATGTGTCCGCCCATGCGTTCGACACTGGCCCGCGCCAGCGGCAGTCCGAGCCCCAGGCCGCGCGCCTTGCTGGTGAAGTACGGCTCGAAGACCCGGTGCAGGTCCTCACGCGGAATGCCGGCGCCGTTGTCCTGCACGCTGACCAGCACGCCGGGGCCATGACGCCTTGCGGCCAGAAGGATGCGCACACCGGGCTTGCTCGCCTCGGCGGCATTCGCGAGCAGGCTGGCGATCACCTGTGTGAGTGTGTCGGTCGTACCCGTGACCCGCGGCAGGCCGCTTTCGATGTCGAGGTGTGCATCGAGCTCCCGACGACGGAATTCCTCGATGTACTCCTCGAAGGCGGTGGTGGCGGCGAGTGAAGGATCGGCCGAGCCGATGCCGACCGCGATTTCCGGCGGCACCGCGCAGCGCAACAGGTCCGACACCCAGCGCTCGGCCCGATCGACCGAGGCGATGATGTCGTGCGCCGATCGGGTGAGGTCGTGCGGATCGGCATCGAGCGCCAGTTCGGCGCTGCTGCGGATCGACGCCAGCGGATTGCGGATGCCGTGGGCCACCGACGCCGCCAGTTCACCGACAGCGGCCAGCCGACCGGTCTCGAGCAGCCGCTGATGTTGCCAGCGCAACGTGCGATCCCCGGTGCGCACGATCCAGAACAGGGCGCCGAACAGGACCAGCGCGGCGGCGAGCGCGCTGCCCCAGATCATCACCCGCCCCGTGCGCAACGTATCGAACAGCTCGCGCGGGATCCGGTACAACTCGACGGCACCGACGACCTTGCCGACGGGGTCTCGAACCGGCACGTAGGTCTCGACGAATTCCCCGACCGAGCGCGCCAGGAACCGGTGCTCGGGTTTTTCGTGGTCGCTGCCGTCGGTTCGACCCCGATGCATCACCAGCTTGCCTCGCATCGCTTCTTCGAGCTCGTCGTTGTCGCCCGGTGTCTGGCCCACCATGCGCTTGTCGCTCGACCAGGCGATACGCCCGCGCCCGTTGTAGACATTGGCCCGGATCACATCCGGCATCACCCCGATATCGTTCATCTGCTGGACGAAGACGGCGTGGGGTCCTTCGCCCGCCTCGCCGGTCAACGTGGCGACCACTTCGGGTGTGACGATCACCGATTGCATGAACTCCGCGGTCAGCGTCGCATCGCGCCACAACATCCGGTCGGTGACGAAGCGGCTCATCGCCCACGCCGCGCACGCGGCGAGGAGGATGATCAGTCCGAGTGACCACAACGAGAACGCCCGCAGCAGACTGAAGGTCCGGGGAGCAGATTGGGCGGGCATGGGATGAACGTCGAGCGCTGCGTGGGGACGGGGCGCCAAGTCTAGCAAGCCGGATGCCAGGTGCGACGAAGCGGATCGTGCGGCGGCGCCATCACATGGCAGGCGTCGGCCGGCGCCCATGGGAACGAGCCGCTCCCGTCCATCGTCGGCCGATGACGCACCGGGCGCTCGAGTAGGTCAGCGCCCCCAACATTGGGGGTTCGACCGGGTCCCAATGCCCCGATCCCCCGATCCGCCGACACACTCGCGCAGGTCACGACTGGTGCCGTTCGTCACCGCGCGGAGCGGAACAAATCGACCGCGGATCAGTGACTTGGCTCTCGTGTTGGGGCATTGCACACAGCGTCCGCGGCGACTTGGCACAGGCGTTGCTCGATGGGCTGCCGAGTTTCGACGACAACCGATGGCACCGAACGCATTGACCACTCCACCGAACGCAGCCGCGGATCCGCGAGGGCACGCGGCAGGCTGCCCGGTGCACGATGGACTGTCGCAGCACACGCGACTCGAGTTGCCGCTGCATCGGCGCATGGTCACCCACTACGGCACCGACCCGGACAGCGGGTTGCGTGCCCTGTTCCGGTTCTACGGTGAACACGAGATCTCGTTCGACGAGCCGGATCTGTTCGCCTTCGGCGAGACATTGGCGCTGCAGTCGCAGTTCGCCGCCGGCGAGGCCACCGACTGGGGAACGGGATACGACTGGTCGCGCATCCGGCCGCTGCTGCAGCACCTCGTCGATGTGGAGATCCTTCGCGTGCTGGCCGACGATGCAACGTCCGACCGGGATCGCGGCGCGTCCGTCGACGGCGGGGCGCGCCTCTCGCCGCTGCCGCCTGCGCCTTGTGCGCAGCCGAGGTTCTGGAGCGAAGGCCCGGCGCTGATGGCCGAACTCACCGGGCGAGGGCTGGATACCGGTCACCTGGAGATGGTGATGCCGGTGTTCCGCGTCGCTCACGTGGCGCTGGACGCCGAAGGCCGGCAGGTGGGCGAGTCCAACGTATTCCCGAAGGCGCTGCGGGTCGAGGTCCCGACGCGCTGGCGGACCTGCATCTACCCGGGCACGCGCCACCAGTCCGATCGACCGATGAACGTGTCCGCGCTGAAGAGCATGCGCGGGCATTGGCCCCAGATGATGGCGGCGCTGGCACGGATCCGTTGCGCCTATCTCGAGCGGTTTCCGCAGGCGCGCGGCGCCTGGACGGTGGGACATGTCGAACAGCTGGCGACGATGGTGCTGGCCGTGCCGACCTATGCGCTGCTGCATCCGAAGCGGCCGGTGGCCAACGGCGGACTGCACCCGGTGCTGTCGTCGCTCTTCCGGGTCAGCGACGGACTGCGCATGGCGATGCACCAGATGTTGTTCGTTCCGATCGGCGAGCCGGCGCGGCCAGCCGACGCAGCGACCGACGTGCAGGACGTGCTGGCCTACGCCGAGCGCAACTACTCGTTCCACTCCGAACACGGTGTGTGCGCCGGACCGCGTGTGATGATCGAGGAATTCCTGACGGTGCTGCTCGACGGCGGAGCGGTCGATGAGCCGGCCGGCGGGTTCGAGCCGGCGGTGCGCCAGGCGCTGGACGATCTGGACGCGGCGATCGATTACGGTCTGCGCGGCCTGAGGGTCTATGCGGCGATGTTCTCGCTGTGGCCGGCGATGGCGCGGGCGATCGAGGCGCTGGCCGGTGCCGCGGCGCAATGGACCGGCGAACCGGGCGAGCGCGCGGCGACGCTGCGCGAGCAGCTCGACGCGGCGCTGTCCGCCCTGCGCGATTCCAGCTACCTCGGCACCGAGGCGCGTCGCAGCGCGCGCGAAGCCGTCTATCGGCGGATGTACGCACAATGTGGTGAAGGGCTCGGGCTGGCGCCCGAGCAGAACAACCTCGCCGAGGCGCTCTCGCGTGCCGAGCGCGGCGAACAGCTTGAGGTCGTCGCGCGGGCTGCCGCGGTCGTGCTGTCCGACACATTGGCAACCCATCCCGACGCTCCCGCGGTCCGACGGTTCGCCGACGGTACCGCGCGCTTCGCACTTCGGCTGCGTGCCGTGATGGCGGTGGCGCTGCAAGACCAGCGCCAGATCAACCGGATGCTCGGTCGCGTGGAACCCGCGCGTGCCTTCGAGGCGGCCGATGCCGATCTGCACAACCTGTTGCAGGGTACGGCGTCGCGGCGGGTGCCTTATCTGCCCGATCTGCTGCGGGCCTTCGCCGGCCTGCACCTGGCGGTCGATGAACAGGATGTCGTCGTGACCGAGGAGCGCGCGCAGGCGCGCCCGGTCGCCGGCGACACGAAGGATTCGGTGGACATGGTGTCCGTCGATGTGGCGTGCGATTCGCACGCGTCTTCATGGAGAGCAGCATGAAAGTGAAAAGCAACGTTCGCGCCGGTGCCGGCAACCAGAAGCAGAAACGTGGCAGCAGCACCGACTCGAGCGAGCCGGTGTACGTGCCGCCGGTCAGCCGCTGCGTCGGCATCTGACCCGCGTCTGACGGTTGCCAGGGCACGCACGATGGCGGCTCTTGTCCGCTGGTTCCGTGCTGTCCTGCGCACCGGACTGTCGGCGGGCGCGCTCGGATTGGCGGGCTGCATGATGCAGCCGGCCGGCGTCCGCACCGAACCGCCGCCGATTCCGGCGGCGTTCAAGGAACTCGATCCCCGCTGGACCACCGCGGTGCCCGCCGAGGCCTCGCCGCGTGGGGCCTGGTGGAAGGCCTTCGACGACCCGCAGCTCGATGCGCTGATCGAGCGTGCCGCTCGCGACAGCGGCAGCGTTCGCAGCGCCGCCGCGCGCCTGGCCCAGGCGCGGGCGATCGCCGGTCAGGTCCAGGCGCGGCGTGTGCCACGGGTGGACATGAGCGCGGGTGCCGGGCGCCTCGGCGGGCCGCTGGTCAATGCCGCGGCATCGGAAGGCAATCTCTTCACGTTGACGGCGAGTGTCGCCTACGAAGCCGACCTGTTCGGTCGGCTGGCGCGGGCCGGCGAGGCGGCCGACCGGGATGTCGAGGCACGCGAGGCGCTGCTGCAGAGCGCGCGGCTGATGGTGCAGGCCGACGTCGCCCAGACCTATCTGCGACTGCGTGCGTGTGATGCCGAACGTGCGCTGCTGCAACGGACCGCCGACGCCTGGCGCGAGACGGTGCGCCTGAGCGAACGCCGTCAGGCGGCCGGGCTCGGACCCGAACTCGATGTCGAACGCGCGCGCACCGAACTCGCTGCCAGCGAGGCCGAAGGACTCGCGATCGAGCGCCAGCGCGCCGAACTCGAACATGCACTGGCTGTTCTGGTCGACACGGCCGTGCCTGATTTCAGCCTGCCGGCCGCCGACTCCGCGCCGGCGCTGCCGAGTGTGCCGATGGCGGTCCCCGGCAGGGTGGTCACCCGTCGCCCCGACATCGCTGCCGCCCGCGCGGCGGTCCACGCCGCGCAGACGCGGCTGGGCATCGCACAGACCGCGTGGTTTCCCGATCTCAGCCTGACTGCCGCGGCCGGCCGGGCATCGAGCGAGTTCGGCGAACTGTTGCGTGCGTCGGCCCGTGCCTGGGGGCTGGGCGCCTTGCTGGCGCTGCCGCTTCTCGACGGTGGACGTCGCCAGGCCGGCGTGGACGCCGCGTCGGCCGACCTGGAACTGGCCGCCGTCGGGTACCGCGATCAGATCCTGGTGGCGTTTCGCGAGGTCGAGGACCAGCTCGCCGCGCTGCGGCTGCTCTCGGCACAGGCCGATGCCCAGGCCCGTGCGATCGCCTCGGCGCAGCGCGCGCGAGAACTGTCCGAGTCGCGTTATCGCAGCGGCCTGGTCAGCCAGCTCGAATTCCTCGACGCGCGTCGCGTCGAACTGCATCACCGCAGGCAGGCGATGCAGGTGCGCTTCGCCCGCCACCTGGCGACCGTCGGCCTGGTTCGTGCGCTCGGTGGCGACTGGGCACCCACGGCGAGTGTCGCCGCGATCGGCCCAACGGACCTGTATTGAGCTCACTCGCGACCCAATAGCGCCGACCCCGCGGCCTTTCGTCGAGCCCTTCCGAACAACCCCCCGCCCGCAAACAGCCACGCGACATGTCCGCCCAGTTCTCCCGCACGCTGCGCTCGATGACCGCCGAACGAGGGCTGGCCGCACATGTCGCCTGGACGACGGCGGCGCTGCTGCTCGGCGGCTGGCTGTTCTGGTTCTTCTCGGGCTCGGTCACCGTCTACGAGGTCTCGCGGCGGGCCAGGCTCGAGGTGCAGCAGTCCGCTCATCCGCTGGCGGCGCCACGCGCGGCGAGGGTGCTCGTCCAGGCCCTGGCGATCGGGCAGGTCGTCCGCGCCGGTGACGTGCTGGTCGAGCTCGACGCCGGTGCCGAGCGACTGCGTCTGCAGGAGGAACGTGTCCGGCTGCACGCGATCCCGCTGCGCATCGGCTCGCTGAGGAAGGAGATCGCGCTGCGCGAACAGGCACGTCAGCGCGAACAGCGGGCGGCACATGCGGCCACCCAGTCGGGCCGGTTCCGGATCGAGGAGGCGAACGCCGCGGTCGAGTTCGCCCGCGACCAGGAGCGACGGTTGAAGGAGGAGAGCCAGCACGGCAGCATCGCCCACAGCGAAGCGCTGCGCGCGCTGGCCGAGGCGCGCAAGCTCGGTGCCTCGCGCGATGCGCTGGGCGCCGACATCGTACGGCTCGAATCCGAAGCACAGACGCGCGAGAGCAACGCACAGGCGCTGATCGAGAACCTGCATCGCACGGTCGCGGGACTCGAAGGCGAGATGGCCACGATCGGCGCGACCATCCAGCGCCTGGAACTCGACATCGAGCGTCACCGGGTACGCGCACCGGTCGACGGGCGCATCGGCGAGCTGGCCGTGCTCAACGCCGGGAGTTGGGTCGCCGAGGGCCAGAAGCTGGCCTCGGTGGTGCCGAGTGGTGAATTGCGCGTGGTTGCCTGGTTCGAGCCGTCGGCGGTGCTCGGCCGGGTGCGGCCAGGCCAGCCGGCCCGCATGCGGCTCGATGGTTTTCCGTGGGCGCAGTTCGGCTCCGTGGCGTCGGTGGTCAGCGCCGTGGCTTCCGAGATCCAGGACGGCATGGTCCGCGTGGAGTTCGCGCCGCAGGCCGACGCATTGCCCACGCTGCCGCTGCAGCACGGACTGCCGGGGGCGGTGGAGATCGCGATCGAACAGGCCAGCCCGGCGCAGATGGTGCTGCGGGCGGCCGGCCTGCGGCTGTCGCGTCCGGCACCGACGGCGCCGGTGGCCGCCAGCCAGCGGTCCGGCGCGTGAGTCGCCGACCGCTGCGCGGCGCGAGCCGTCGCTGGAATGCACCCGAGGTCGTGCAGACCTCGTCGATGGACTGCGGTCCGGCCGCACTCAAGTGCCTGCTGGAGGGGCACGGCGTGTCGGTCAGCTACGGGCGGCTTCGCGAAGCGTGCCAGACCGATGTCGACGGCACCTCGATCGACACGCTGGAGACGATCGCCAATCGGCTCGGCCTGGATGCCGAACAGGTGCTGATTCCGCTGGATCACCTGCTGCTCGAGGAGTCCTCCGCGCTGCCGGCGCTGGTCGTCGTGCGCCAGGCCGATGGGGCGACCCATTTCGTGATCGTCTGGCGCCGCTGGCGAGGCTGGCTGCAGGTGATGGATCCGGCCGCGGGTCGGCATTGGGTCCGCGCCTCCTCGTTCCTCGACGAGATCTTCCGTCACGAGATGAGCGTGCCGAGCCGGGAATGGCGGCAATGGGCCGGCAGCGACGAGTTCCTGACGCCGTTGCGCGGCCGCCTGCAGGCACTCGGCATCTCGCCGCGGGCCGCCGGCCTGCTGATCGACGATGCCCTCGCGGTCCCGCACTGGTTCGCGATCGCGGCGCTCGATGCCTGTGTGCGGCTGGTCGCCAGTCTGCGCGACGGCCGTGGCGTCGACCGTGGCGAGGCCGCACTGCGCCTGGTCGCTGCGTTGTACCGGCAGACCTGCGACAGCCCCGATGACATCTTCCGGCAGGTGCCGCTGGCGTACTGGTCGGTGTTGCCCGATCCGGCCGGTCTGCACGTCGGTGAGGCCCGCCTGCTGTTGCGCGGCGTGGTACTGCTGAGGGTCAGCGGTCGCCATGCGCTCGCCGCGGAGGATGTCACCGAACCGCTGTCCCCGGAATTGGCCGCCGCGCTGGTCGAACCGCCGACGCGTCCGCTGGCACTGGTCTGGCGGCTGCTGCGCAGCGACGGGTTGTTGGCACCGATGCTGCTGGCGGGCGCCGTCGTCGTCTCGGCTGCCGCGGTGCTGCTCGAAGCGCTGCTGTTCCGTGGCCTGTTCGACGTGTCGTGGCTGCTCAACCGCCCCGACCAGCGGATGCTGGCGATCTCGGCGCTGATCGGCTTCGTCATGCTGATGACACTGATCGAGTTGCCGATCGCCTCGGAGACGCTGCGCCTGGGTCGACATCTGGAGCTGCGCCTGCGCATGGCGCTGCTCACGCGACTGCCGGTGCTCGGCGACCGCTATTTCCACAGCCGGCCGATATCCGACATGGCGGAACGCAGCCACGCGATCCATCAGGCCCGCGGTGTCCCGGCCCTCGGCGTGCAGACGCTGCAGGCGATGCTCGAGCTCGTGCTGACACTGGCCGGCATCGCGTGGATCGCACCGGCCAGCCTGCCCTGGGCGGTCGGCCTGGCCGCGTGTGCGATCGTACTGCCGCTGGCGCTGCAGCCGCTGCTGAACGAACGCGACATGCGCCTGCGCAGCCACGCCGGTGCCTTGCTCGGATTCCACCTCGATGCGCTGCAGGGCCTGGTGCCGATCCGCACACACCGCGCCGAGCGCGCGGTGACGCGTGAACATGAGGGCCTGCTGCTCGAGTGGATGCGTGCCGGCCGGGCGTTGTTGCGCACGTCCACACTGGCCGAGGCGATGCAATCACTGGCCTGCGTGTCGCTGGCCGTCGCGCTCCTGGTCGATCACCTGGCCCGCGCCGGAAGTGTCACCGGGACCGAACTGCTGCTCGTCTACTGGACGCTGAAGCTGCCCGCGATCGGTGATCACCTGTGTCTGCTCGCGCACCGCTACCCGGCGCAGCGCAACATGCTGCTGCGGCTGGTCGAGCCGCTGCACGCACCGACCGAAACCGACGGTGTCGCGCAGCCGGCCGCGGACGGCGACGGCGCTGCGACCGCAGACATCGCCGCGGATGCCGGCGCTGCGGCGTTTCGGATCGACGGCGGCAGCGTCGTGGCCGGCGGACACCGGATACTCGACGAGGTCGACCTCGCGGTGGCTCCCGGCGAACACGTGGCGATCGTCGGCGTTTCCGGCGCCGGCAAGTCATCGTTGATCGGTCTGTTGCTCGGCTGGCACCGGTTGTCCTCGGGTCGCCTGCTGGTCGATGGCGAGCCGCTGACCGCGGATCGCCTGGCCGGGCTCCGCCGCGGCACCGCGTGGGTGGATCCCGCGGTCCAGCTCTGGAACGCGCCGTTGGCGGACAACCTCGCCTATGCCTGCGATGACGACGCGCTGGGCCGACTGGGCGGTGCCATCGACGCCGCCGACCTGCGCCGCGTGCTGCAGAAGTTGCCGCAGGGACTCCAGACCCATCTCGGCGAAGGGGGCGCACTGCTGAGCGGTGGTGAAGGCCAGCGGGTACGACTGGCGCGCACGCTGCTGCAGCGGGACGTCCGCCTGGTGCTGCTCGACGAGCCGTTCCGCGGTCTCGATCGCACGCAGCGCGCGATGTTGATGGCCGATGCGCGTCGCTGGTGGCGTCGAGCCACGTTGCTCGCGGTGACCCACGACGTCGGCGAGACGGTCGGCTTCGATCGTGTGCTCGTGGTCGAGGACGGACGACTGATCGAGGACGGCCCGCCGTCCGCGCTGGCCGGCACCGACTCGCGATATCGCGCGCTGCTCAAGGCGGAGCAGCGCGTGCAGGCACAGTGGCAGCGTGGCGGCTGGCGACGCCTCTGGCTCGAGGACGGTCGCCTGGTCGAGCGCGACCAGGCACACCGCGCGCCGCTGGCGCCGGTGCCGCGCGCGGTGAACGAATGAACCTCGACACCGACACCGCACTGGCGCAGGCGATCTGGCCGATCGCGCGCCTTGCCGAGGGTATCGAGGCGCTGGCACGTCATGCCGGCTTGCGACCGTGTGGTCGCATCACACAACCGCCGGGTGACCGGGTGATGTCCGGCGATGCCGACGAGACCAGCCGCTGGGTGAGCTGGGCCGCGAGCCGGCTCGGCATCGAAGCCGAACCGGTGCAGTGCGCCGTGCCGGAGGTCGAATCGATGATCGTCGGCGCCGCGCCGGCGTTGTTCTGCCTGCGCGCTTCCGACGGACCCGGCTTCGTGCTGGTCGTCCGTGCACGCGGCCGTCGGCTGCGCCTGCTCGGTCCCGACCTGCGGCTGCGTCACTGCCGCGCCGACGCATTACGAGCGGCGATGTGCGCGGCGCACGAGCGGCCGTTGCTGCCCGAGATCGACCGGCTGCTCGAACTGGCCGCGGTGCCGGCGCGACGGCGTGCGGCCGCAGGTTGCGCGCTGCTGAGGCAGCGGCTGGCCGCCGACCGCATCGACGGCGCCTGGCTGCTGCGGCCTGCCGTCGGCAGCAGCCTGGTCCGACAACTGCGCGCGGCCGGTGTCCATACACGGCTGCTGGGCCTGCTCCTCGCGTTCGGCGCCGCCTACGTGCTGGAGATCTGGAGCTGGGCACTGATCGGTGGTGCGGCGCTCGACGGTCGGCTGGATTGGGGCTGGCTTGCCGCCTGGGCGCTGCTGCTGATGACCCTGGTGCCGCTGCGCGTGGTTGGCGGATGGCTGCAGGGTTCGCTGTCGATGCACGCGGGACGTGTCATCAAGCAGCGGGTGATCGCCGGTGCGCTGGCGTTGGACCCGGACACGATGCGACGACACGGCGCGGGTCAGCTGCTGGGCCGGGTGATGGAATCACAGGCGCTCGAATCGCTGGCCCTGAACGGTGGCTTGGCGGTGATCGTCGCGCTGCTCGAACTGGCGTGTGCGGTCTGGGTACTCGCGCACGGTGCCGCGCCGGTCGCACACCCGGTGCTGATGCTCGGATGGCTGGTCGTGGTCGGCGCGCTCGGGCGCTGGTACGCCGCGCGATTGCGGCGCTGGACCGGCCAGCGCCTGGACATGACCCACGCGCTGATCGAACGCATGGTCGGCCACCGGACCGTGCTTGCGCAGTCATCGCCGTCGCGTCGTCGACAGGAGGATGACACGCGCATGCACGGCTACCTGTCATCCGGGGCGGCGCTCGACCGGATCGTCGTGCCGCTGGGCGCCCTGGCTGCCGGCGGATGGATTCCGCTCGGCCTGTGCGGGCTGGCCCCGGCGTTCGTGGCCGGCGGCAGCGGCGCGACCGCGCTGGCGATCAGCCTGGGCGGTGTGCTGCTGGGAGCCCGTGCGTTCGCGGCGATCGGAGGCGGCGCCGCGGCACTGTCCGGCGCCGCACTGGCCTGGACGCAGGTCGCGCCGGTGCTGCGCGCTGCCGCCCAGGAACGGATCACCGGCCCGTTCCTTCCGGACGTGACGGAACGGATCGACGAAGACGCCAGCGGCGGGGCGGGCCCGAGCCCGCGGCTGGTGGACATCTCGGACCTCGTCTATCGACACCGGGAACAGCAGCAGCCGGTACTCGCCGGCACCGACCTGTCGATCGACCGCGGTGAACGCATCCTGCTCGAGGGGCCCTCCGGCGGCGGCAAGTCGACCCTCGCGGCGATCATCGCCGGGCTGCGCGCGCCCGAGCGTGGGGTCCTGCTGATGGCGGGGCTGGATCGCCATACGCTCGGCATCGGCTGGCACGAGATGGCGACCGCGGCACCGCAGTTCCACGAGAACCACGTGCTCGGCGGATCGCTGGCCTTCAACCTGCTGATGGGTCGCGGCTGGCCGGCCACCGAGGCCGACCTGCGTGATGCGCGCGATCTGTGCGACGCGCTCGGCCTCGGGCCGCTGATCGCGCGCATGCCGTCGGGCCTGATGCAACGCGTGGGCGAGACCGGATGGCAGCTGTCGCACGGCGAGTGCAGCCGGATCTTCCTGGCGCGCGCATTGCTGCAGCGTGCGCCGCTGACGGTCCTGGACGAGAGCTTCGCGGCACTCGATCCCGAGACGCTCGACACCTGCCTGCAGGCCGCGGTCGACGAGGCGCAGACGCTGCTGGTCGTCGCCCATCCCTGATCCGGAGCGCCGGACACGCGACCCGGCTCGCGGTCGCAGGCCGATGCGCCGCCTCGTCGAAAAAAAAAGCGGCGACACGAATGTGTCGCCGCGCCTGCGAGGCACACGATCGGTCCAGGAGAACGACCGCATCGCTCGCGCCCTCACCCACCCAGGGACTGTGGACTCCCCGACGCGGAGGGCTTTCATGCGTCGTCGGGCGGAGGGCAGCGGCTGCGCGTCGCCTGGCAGGGCCGGCGGGCCAGGCCCGCATGCCGCTGTTCCGGCGACGACGTTGAAGAGAGTCTAGCGCCGCGATCTCCGCACGCCTTGCGCCGCCGACCCGATTGTTCGCAGGAAAACTTCCCGCGTGTTCCCGTGTCAGCATCCGTGCTGCACGTAACGGAACATGATCGGCGCCCACGAACTCGCGCCGGAGGGGCTGCATTCGTGACGACCTTGCGTGGGCTGCTGCTGGCGCGGCCTTCGATGCTGCTGCTGATCTGGGCGGTGCTGGCTTCCGCCGTGCTGATCGCGGATGCACGCGACGACATCGCCAGCGAGATCGAGGCCTCGGGACGGTTGGCCGACCTGCTGGTGACAGTGATGCCGGAACGCTTCGACGAACAGCGGTACCGCGAGTTCGAGGCCGTGCTCGACAGGATGACGCCGACGAAGAACCTGCGCCATCTTGACGTGCAGTGGACGCCGTCATCGAATGCCAACCTGCCGATCGCACGCCGCGAGGTGGCGGCAGAACCCGCATTGTCCTGGTGGCAGCGGCTGCTGCTGCCGGTCGTGCCGCCAAACGCGGCCGATCGGAGCAAGGAAGTCGAGTTCCCCGGTGGACTGGTCGGCGTCGTCACCTTGCGGCCGACGGCCAGCAGCGAGATCCGCGAGGTCGGCGGGCAGACGGTGAGTGGCCTGGGCCTGCTGCTGGCGCTGGTGGCGGCGGTCGGAGGCTCGCTGTGGGCGCTGTCGCGGCGTGCGCTGGTGCCGCTGACGCGGATCGTCGACGGCGCCGCCCGGCTCGAGCGCGGCGACTGGTCGGTGCAGCTGGCGCCCGAGCGGATCGCCGAGTTCGATGCCATCGCCGCTTCGTTCAATCGACTGGTCACGACGCTGCAGTCGACGCTCGATGCGCGGCAGCATCTGGTGCGCCGGTTGCTGGCGCTCCAGGAGGAGGAGCAGCGACGCCTGGCCGCCGAGCTGCACGACGAGTTCGGCCAGGTGCTGACGGCGATTTCCGTCGATGGTGCGTTCCTTCGCCAGCGTTGCCGCGACGACGGGCAGGCGGCGGCGGTCGCCGAGGAGATCGAGACCTGCGCGATCGTGATGCTGGAACAGGTGCGGGGCATGTTGCGTTCGTTGCGGCCGTACGGGCTCGGCACGCAGGACCTGCGGCGATCGATCGAGGATCTGTGCGGTTCGTGGCGCCAGCGGGGGCTGCCGGTGGAAGAGCCCGAGATCGACGATGCGGTCGGCATCGTGTCCGGGGCACCGGCGATCGCGATCTACCGGGTCGTTCAGGAAACACTGACCAACTGCGCCCGGCATGCGCGGGCGTCGCGGGTGCGGGTCCGCGTGCTGCGGGCGTCGCCGGACCGGGATCTCGAGGTGAGGGTGGACAACGACGGCGTACAGGCCGGCGAGGAATCGCCGATTCCGGGCCTGGGACTGCTCGGGATCAGCGAGCGTGTTTCCGCCTGCGGCGGATCGGTGCGTTGGTGGCGGCCGTCGCCGACGACCTTCGAGGTCAGCGCGATGTTCCCCGGGCATCCGGCGCAGGCGTCCCGGGAACCATGCCGATGATCCGCATATTGCTCGCTGACGATCACGCGATCGTTCGCGCGGGCTACCGGCGCCTGCTGGAGGCCGAAAGCGACATGACGGTGGTCGCCGAGGCCGACAGCGCGGACGCGGCCTACGAGGCGTTGCGCACTGCCGAGGTCGACATCGTGATCATGGACATCAGCATGCCGGGAAAAAGCGGCCTGGACGCGCTGCGCCGGATCCGCGCGCGCTGGGTTTCGCTGCGGGTGCTGGTGGTCACGATGCACGACAGCGCCTCGCTGGCGACACAGGCGGTGCGCAGCGGTGCGAACGGGTTCGTGACCAAGAGCAGTTCGCCCGATTTCGTGATCGCAGCCGTCCGGGGTGTGACGGCCGGCCGGCTGATGCTGTCGCCCGATGTCGCCAACTCTCTTGCGCTGCAGCAGTTTGATGCCGGCGGTGATGCACTGACCCGTCTGAGCCCGCGCGAGTTCGAAGTCTTCCGCCTGCTCGTCGGCGGCCGTTCGATCGAAGCGGTCGCCGATGCGATGAGCATCAGCGTCAAGACGGTCAGCAACTATCACACGATCATCAAGCAGAAACTGGCGGCGACGAGCGACTTCGACCTGGCGCGGATCGCACTGCAGGCAGGGATGCTGATCGAAGCTCATGTCGCGTCGTCGAAGGTCTGAGTCGGGGCCACTCGGATTCATTCGGGAAGATTTCCCGCGACCCTTTGGGATAACTTTCCGGGTCGGCTCCATGCAGCGGGTGAAAGAATCGGGCGGGATCGGGCGCGATGTTCGTGTCCCGGCCGCACCAGGAAGAACTCCCCGTGAACAGCCCGAACAGGTCGCGGCCGTTGGCCGTCAATGATGCGCATGCCCTCGTACCCGCCAACCTTCGCCTGTCGTCGCCGCGCCGTCGCCGCCTGCATGATGGCTGGCGGATCGTCGCCGCGGCCCTGTGTACATGGTTCGTGGCCGGAAACGCGGCGGCCGAACGCGCCTACGTGCCCAACGAAGGCTCGGGGAACATCACGGTGATTGATACGGCCACGGACCGGGTGATCGCCACGCTGCCGGCCAAGGGCTCGCTGGGCAAGAAGATCCAGCAGGTCGAGGTCAGCGCCGACGGCAAGCGCCTGTATGTCGCCGAAGCCGACGCAAGCGACGTGCTCGAGCTCGATGCCAGGGACGGTCGGATCCTCAAGCGCCGCAAAACCGGCGGTGATCCTGAGGGGCTGAAGGTGTCGCCTTCCGGCCGGCTGCTCGCGGTATGCCTGGAGGAGACCCACGAGGTCGCGCTGCTGTCGCTGCCGGCGTTGTCCAAGGTCCGCACGATCAGGACCCAGGGCCGCAACCCCGAACACTGCGTCTTCAGCCCCGACGGCAAGTGGCTGCTGGCCAGCAACGAGGAGACCAGCGACGTCGACCTGATCGATGTCGCTGCCGGCCGCTCGGTCGCGCTGATCAAGACGGCGGGTCATCCGCGCGGCATCGTCTTCCTGTCCGGCGGCCGCGAGGCCTGGGTCGCCCAGGAATCAGTGGGCAAGGTGGACGTGATCGACATGTCCGAGCGCAAGGTGGTCGCCTCGATCGCCGCGGGGCTGCGGGCCAACGGCCTGATCGTCGGACGCGACGGCAAACGGGTCTACGTGACCAACGGCGGCGACGGCAACGTGCAGGTGATCGACACCGCCACCCGGCAAGTGGTGGCCACGGTGCCGGTCGGCCGGCGGCCCTGGAACATGGCGCTGACCAGCGACGGCCGCAAGCTCTATGTCGCCAACGGCCGCTCGGATACGGTGTCGGTGATCGACACCACGAAGAACGAGGTCCTCGGCACGATCCCCGTGGGCAAGCTGCCGTGGGGTGTGGCGATCCGATAAGAAGAAGTGACGGCGCTGCCTGACAGCGTCGCCACAGGGCCGGTCGCAGGGACCGTCGAACAATCAAAGAAATCGAAGACGCAGAGGAGGAGACATGGGGGGAAGACACAACATTGCCCGGAGGACGCTGGGCTGGGCAGCCGGCATCGCGGCGCTCACACCGTGGCCGGCGATCGCACAGAACACACCCGGGCAGGCCGCACAATCGATGGAACTGCCCAGCGTCGAGGTGGTGGGCACCACGCCGCTGCCGAGCCTGGGTGCGCCGATACGGGAAGTGCCCGCGAACGTGCAGCGAGCCACCGACCAGGACATCCGCAACCGGCGCGCGCTCGACCTGTCGGATTTCATGAATCAGCAGTTGCCGGGCGTCATCATCAACAACGTCCAGAACAACCCGCTGCAGGCCGACGTGCTGTTCCGCGGCTTCACCGCCTCGCCGTTGCTCGGCACGGCGCAGGGCCTGTCGGTCTACCAGGATGGCGTGCGGATCAACGAGCCGTTCGGCGACATCGTCAACTGGGCGCTGATCCCGCGCTCGGCGATTTCCAGCATGACGCTGATGCCGGGTTCCAATCCGGTGTTCGGCCTGAACACCCTCGGTGGCGCGCTGTCGGTCCACACCAAGACCGGCCGCCAATACCCGGGCACCGCGATCGAAGGGCAGATCGGCTCCTGGGGCCGACGTTCGATCGAGTTCGAACACGGCGGCAAGAAGGACGAGTTCGACTGGTTCCTGACCGGCAACCTGTTCAAGGAGGACGGCTGGCGTGATTTCTCGCCCAGCGACGCCAAGCAGCTTTTCGGCCAGGTCGGCTGGGAGAACGCGCGCACCGACATCGACATCAGTTACGCATTCGCCGACACCGACCTGATCGGCAACGGCCTGACCCCGCAGTCGCTGCTCGCGCGCAACCGGCGCGCGGTGTTCACGCATCCGGACCAGACGCAGAACAAGATGCACTTCATCAACGCGCGGGTCAGCCACGAGTTCGACGACCAGTGGTCGGCCGCGGCCAACCTGTACTCGCGGACGGTGACCACGAGGACGTTCAATGGCGACTTCAACGACGACTACGAGGACGCGTTCGAGGAGCTGATCGAAGCGGGGGGGGCCTGCGAGAACGACCCGGATCCGGAGGCGTGTGCCGAAGGCGAACTGGCACGGTCGACCGGAGCGAACAACAGGACCCGCACCAAGACCCGGGGCTACGGCACCGGTGCACAAATGACCCGCGCCGACAAGTGGAGCGGAGGGCGCAACCGCCTGACGTTCGGCTTCAGCATCGACGGATCGAAGACCGATTTCCGGCAGACCGAACAGGAAGCCTTTCTGGACGCGAACCGCGCCACCGTGGCCACCGAGGACGAGGAGGTCGACGTCGAGCTGAAAGGCAGGACCCGTGCGATCGGCCTGTACTTCACGAACACGGTCTCGTTCAACGAACTCTGGCACCTGACCGTGTCCGGCCGGTACAACCGGGCGAAGGTGGAACTGCGCGACCAGATCGGCACCGAACTCAACGGCGACCACTCGTTCAGCAAGTTCAACCCGGCAATCGGCATCACACACACGCCCACCCCGGGTTTCAGCGTCTGGGCCAACTACAACCAGGGCAACCGGGTGCCGACGCCGATCGAACTCGGCTGCGCGGATCCGGCCCAGCCCTGCAAACTGCCCAACGCGATGGCCGCGGACCCGCCGCTCAAGCAGATCGTCGCCAAGACGTTCGAGGTCGGCGCGCGCGGCAGGGCTGTCGACGGCAAGATCAACTGGAGCGCGGCCCTGTTCCGGACCGACAGCGACGACGACATCCAGTTCATCAGCTCGTCGATCACCGGCGCCGGCTACTTCGCCAACGTCGGCAAGACCCGGCGCCAGGGGTTCGAAGCCGGTGTCGCCGGATCGGTCGGCCCCTTCGCCTGGCGCGCCGGCTACGCGTTCGTCGACGCGACCTATCGGGCCCCGTTCACGATGGTCGCCGAGGACAACAGCACGGCCGACGCCGATGGTGTGATCCAGGTCAACTCCGGCAACCGGATCCCCGGCATTCCCCGGCACAGCGTGAAGCTGTCGGGTGACTGGTTCATGGGCGATCGGTTCAGCGTCGGCGCGAACATGATCGCGATGTCCGGGACTTTCGCGCGCGGCAACGAGAACAACGCGCACCAGGAAGGCGTCAATGGCGATGGCAACACGTTCTCGGGCACCGGCCGGGTCAGCGGGTTCGCGGTGGTCAACATGAACGCACGCTACGATTTCGGCAACGGCCTCGAGGTGTTCGCGCTGATCACGAATCTGTTCGATCGTCGCTACTCGACCGCCGCGGTGCTGGGACGCAATCCGTTCGATGCCAACGGCCAGTTCATCGGCGAAGCCGACGACTGGGTCCGCGAGACCGCCTATTCGCCGGGAGCGCCGCGTGCCGGCTGGGTCGGCGTGCGCTACGCATTCGGTGGGTCACGCGGGGTACGTCCTCGCTGATCGGTCCGTACCACGCTCCGGCGACCACCCTCGGTGGCCGGAGCAACCGTTTCCTCCACGCCGACGCCAGTCGGCATTTTTTTGTCCGCTGCGTCGCAGCGCGCGATAGGGAAAGATTCCCGAGTATTCCGGGAATTCACCTCTACTGTCAGGGTCTCCCCCCGGACTACCTTGCGGTCGGTATGAACGCCCACGGGGCGCCCATTCGACCACGAGAATTCCGAGGAGGAGATTCGATGAGATTGAACTGGAAGATCGCGGCCGTGGCCGCGGCCGCCCTCATGGGCACCGCGACCGTCGCGCTTGCCAACAAGGAGATCCACGAGCGCAGCAAGAACCACAACAACTGGGCGGCTCCCGGATCCAACCTGGCGATGCAACGTCACAGCGCGTTGAAGGACATCAACACCGGCAACGCGAAGCGGCTGCAGATGATCTGGTCACAGTCCTCCGGCGGCCTGCGCGGCCACGAAGGCCAACCGGTGGTGATCGACGACGTCGGCGGCAAGCCGATGATGTTCATGGTCAGCGGCTGGCCCAACATCGTCCAGGCGCTCGACCTGTCCGATCCCGATCATCCGACCCAGGTCTGGAACTACACGAAGAAGACCGATCGTGACGAATCCGCGGTGCCGCGCGCCTGCTGCGACACCGTCCATCGCGGCCTGAACTATGCCGACGGCAAGGTGGTCGTGCACACGCTCGACGGCTTCATCATCGCGCTCGACGCGAAGACCGGCAAGGAGGTCTGGACCGTCAAGCACGCGTTCCCCGAGAAGGGCGAGACGCACACCGGGCCGGCGCTGATCGCCGAGAACCTGGTGATCGCGGGCTTCGGCGGCGACGAGTTCGCCGCGCGCGGCCGGATGGTCGCCTACGACCTGAAGACCGGCAAGGAAGTCTGGAAGTGCCACAGCACCGGGTCGGACAAGGACGTATGCATGACCCCGGATTCCAACAAGGCCAATCCGCACTTCGGCACCTACGGCCAGGATCTCGGCATCAAGAGTTATCCGAACGAGGAGTGGAAACTCGGCGGCGGTGCGCCGTGGGCCTGGTTCACGTACGACCCGGAACTGCGGATGGTCTACGCGGGCACCGGCAATCCCGGCCATTGGAGCCCGTCGTATCGCTGCGGCGAGGACACCCACGAGAAGTGCAACAGCGGCAAGTGGGACAACAAGTGGTCGATGACGATCTTCGGTCGCAAGGTCGACACCGGCGAGGTGGTGTTCGCATACCAGAAGACCCCGTTCGACCAGTGGGACTACGACGGCGTCAACGAGAACATCCTGGTCGACATGGTCGTCGACGGCAAGAAGCGCAAGACGCTGGTCAACTTCGACCGCAATGGCTTCGTCTACGTGCTCGATCGCGTCGACGGCACGCTGCTTCGGGCGCACAAGTTCGTCACCGTCAACTGGGCCGAACGCGTCGACCTGAAGACCGGGCGACCGGTCAAGGTGAAGGAGCACTCGCCGTTCGCCCGGGGTGTCAATGTCCAGGCTTGTCCGTCGGCGATGGGCGGCAAGGACCAGCAGCCTGCGTCGGTCGATCCGAAGGAACCGCACATCTTCTACGTGCCGACCAACAACTGGTGCATGGAGGACGAACCTCAGGAACGGACCCACACGCAGCAGGGCACCGTCTACGTGTTCGCCAATGTCTACATGTATCCCGAGAAACCCGGCGTCACCGGCAAGGTGAAGAAGTTCAACGTGCTGACCGGCGAGACGATCTGGGAGATCCCGGACCCGTATCCGAACTGGGGCGGCACGCTGGTGACCGACGGCGGCCTGATGTTCTACGGCAGCCTGAACGGTGACTTCCGCGCGGTCGATCGCAAGACCGGCAAGGTGGTCTGGCAGCGTCGGCTCGGCTCCGGGATCATCGGCAACCCGATCACCTACAAGGTGAAGGGCAAGCAGTACGTGTCGGTCTGGGCCGGCATCGGCGGCTGGATCGGTTTGCCGGTCACCGCCGACCTCGACATGAACGACAAGTACGGTGCGATCGGCGCCACCGCGATGGCCAAGGCGACCAAACTCGACAAGGTCCCGCAGGGCGGGATGCTCTACACGTTCCGCGTCGAATAGTCGCGGACCGCGTCGGGTCACGCTGCCCGGGGCCGACGGCCCCGGGCAGCGTTTGCGTTGATGGGCCGGCGCCGCTGGCGCGCGGCTGCCACCGAGAGGAGCTGCAGTGATTCCCTTTTTCCGAGCGAACCGGCGCCGACCGGTGTCCGTTGCACACATTGCTGCTGGCTGCGCACTCGTCGCGGCGAGCCTGACCGCCCCGGCCGCCCGCGCGGCCGGCGAGGCGCTGCGGGTCTGCGGCGATCCCGGCAACATGCCGCTGTCGACGATCAAGGGCGAGGGCTACGAGAACAGGATCGCCGAGGTGATCGCGGCCGCGATGGGCACCCATGTCCAGTACTTCTGGCGCCCGTCGATCGAACGCGGACTGACGCGGCAGACGTTCGACACCGGCGACTGTGACCTGTTCATGAACCTGCCGGCGGGATACGAGCGGGTGTTGTCGACGACGCCGCTGTACCGCAGCACGTTCGTCCTCGTCTATCGGGAGGACTCGGGCATCCGCATCGACAGTCTGGATGCCGAGGTGTTGCGGACCAAGAGGGTCGGTGTTTTCCAGCACTCGGCGATCCGGGAAGCCCTGCACAACCGCGGCGTGCGCAACGTGGTGATCCACCACATCAGCCATGACGCCGACCTCAAGCCGGAGCTGCAGCCTTCGCAGCAGGTGCGCGACGTGATCGAGGGACGCCTGGACATCGCGGCGATCTGGGGACCGTTCGCCGGCTGGTTCAAGACACAGCAGAAGGCGCCGATCACGCTGCAGCCGACCAACCGGATGGACGACGAGACGCCGATGGAGTTCTCGATGGCGATCGGGGTCCGGCGCACCGATGGTGCCCGCAAGGATCGCATCGAGGCCGCGTTGCGACAGGAGAAGGACAAGATCCGGCAGGTCCTGGTCGACTTCGGTGTGCCGCTGGTCCGCTGCGACGACTGCCTGGTCAATGGCGACCTGCCGTCCCACGGCCCGTACGACCCGAACATCGCCCGCGAACGCCGGCTGCGCGAGTCCCGCGCGGGAGTCGCCGACACGCCGCCGGACCAGAAGGTCGATCGGGCTCGGGTCGAGCAGTGGCTGGCGGCAGGGGCCAACATCCAGTCGGAACTCGGTAATGCGGTTGTTGCCGGCGACGTACCCCGGATCGAATTCCTGTTCGCGAAGGGAGCGCGGCCCGACAAGCTCGATCCGCAGGGCTACGGTCCGGCGCACTATGCGGCGATGAACGCCAAGCCCGAGCTGCTTCCGGTGCTGGTCTCGCGCAAGGTCGACCTGAACCGTCCGGATGCCGACGGGTGGAGTCCGATCGCCCACGCGGTGCTGCGCAACGACCCGGTGACGATCAAGGCGTTCGTCAGCGCGAAGGCCGACGCTGACCGGGTCAACGCCGCCGGCAAGTCGCCGCTGGCGATCGCGATCGAAGGCGGCAAGACCGAAGCGGCGATCGCGCTGATCGAGGCGGGCGCCCGGATCGATCGACCGATGGGCGAGGCCGGCCTGACGCCGCTGATGCTGGCGAGCGGCTTCGGCAACCGACCGCTCGTCGAGGCGATCCTCAAGCGCGGCGTCGATGTCAACGCGGTCAATCGCGCCCGCCTGTCGGCCTTGATGATCGCGGCCGCCAACGAGCGGCCCGAGATCGTCGAGCGGCTGCTCGCCGGCGGTGCGCGACGTGACCTGGCCGACGATTCCGGCAAGACCGCGCTCGACATCGCGCGCGCGAACGGCGCCCGGCGATCGGTCGAACGGCTCGAGGCGGCGGGCGCCGCTTCCGTCGACCCGGCCACCGGCAAGCGCAGCAGGGGCTCGTGAACGAAGCCCGGGTTCGTCGGCCGAGTGCCGCCGCGGCCCTCGTGGTGCTGCTTGCCGCCGCGCCGGCGACCATGGTGGTGTGGGCCGCCGATGATCCGCCGCCGATCCGTCGCGGCCATCTCGGCGTACCTGCCGCCGATGGTTCCTCGCCGGCCGCTGCAAGGCCGCCGAAGAGCGGTCGGCCCGGGCTCGTCGAGCGTCTGTCCAATCGGGAGTTCGACGAGAAGCAGGTGGAAGTCGCGGTCAAGGCGGAGATCGCGGCCCGCACGCAGGCTGGCGTCTTCACCTGGCGCGATCCGCGCACCGGCACGGACCTGAAGCTGAAGTTCGATCAGATCAAGGTGGTGCGTGGCATGCGCGACCACGGCTGGTTTCCGAACGTGATCTTTCGCGATGTCGCCGATCCGAAGAAGCAGTACGCGATCGACTTCTGGCTGCGCCCTGAAGGTGACCGCCTGCGGCTGATGGACATCCGGGTCCAGAAGGGTCCGCGGCGCGACGGCGACGGCTGGGTGATGGTGACCCGCCTGCCGGTGGCCTGGTGGTGGTTGCCGGTGTCGGAACATCCGGGCGACACCGAAGTGGTCCGCGCCTGGCAGGTGATGAGCGCAATCCATCGGCATGTCGCCGAGACGACCAGGGACGGTGTCTATCCGTTGAAGGACGACAAGACCGGGGAGACCCTGCCGACGGAATTCGTCGAGATCCACCAGCCGGTTCGCCGGCTCAAGGGCAGCGGCAAGTACTTCGCGTGCACCGACTTCCGTCGTGCCGGAAGTCGTGACGAATACTACGACATCGATTTCTGGCTCGATGAACGCAACGGCAAGGTGTCGGTCGGTTCGGTGCGTGTGCACAAGGTGCCGATCCACGAGGATGGCCAGTGGCAGCAGGTCCCTCGCTACGACTTCAAGGGTCTCGACGCCGAGACCGTTCAATGAACGCCTGCATCGACGGGCAAACAACCAGGAGATACGCTTGCCGAAGACCTTTCGAACCCTGATGCAGCTGCTCGCGATCGGCCTCTGCCAGGCCTGCATCGCCCAGGATCGCGGGCCGGACGCGATGGCCGCGACGCCGGCCGCGCCGGTCCTGGCGCAGGCGCCCACGCCCGCACCGGCTCCATCGACGCCACCGTCACCGGCCGCCGCACCGGCGGGCGGCGCGAGCGGCGGTGCGGCGGCACCGGCCGGGCCGAACAAGCTGATGGCCGTGCTCGCAGGCACCGAAAAGGGCAAACTGAAGAATCCGTTCACCGACAACGCGGACATGATCGCCGAGGGCCGCAAGCTGTACCTGAGCTACAGCTGCAATGGCTGTCACGGCGGTGGCGGCGGCGGCGGCATGTGTCCGCCGCTGACCAATGCGGTCTGGGTCTACGGCTCCGACGACGACACGCTGTTCCGGCTGGTCACGCTGGGCAGCGATGCACTGATGAAGGAGGGTTACGGGCGCAAGGGTCGCGAGGGTGTCGTCGGGCCGATGCCCGCGTACCGCGACATCCTCAAGACCGAAGACGAACTGTGGAAGATCATCGCATTCGTCCGCTCGGTCTACTCGGGCGAAGCATCCCGGCGCAACTGGTGAGATCGGTCGCCACAGCCATGTTCGATGCGTCCGCGGACATCGGCGACTCCGTGCTCGAGGAGTGGCGACAGCGGGCGCTGTCACTCGAGCGGGCGCTCGGCGCCGTGGTCCTCGGCCAGTCGGCGGCGATCCGGCTGCTGACGATCGCGGTGTTCGCCCGCGGCCATGTGCTGCTCGAAGGCGGCGTCGGGGTCGGCAAGACCACGTTGCTGCGCGCGGCCGCGCGGGCGCTCGGCGGGCAGTACCAGCGGGTCGAGGGCACGATCGACCTGATGCCGCAGGATCTCGTCTACCACACCCACGTCGATCGTGACGGACGGCCGAGGGTCGACCCCGGGCCGCTGCTGGTGCACGGCGAGGCGCTGACGGTGTTCTTCTTCAACGAGATCAACCGGGCGCGGCCGCAGGTGCACTCGCTGCTGCTGCGGGTGATGGCCGAGCGGACGTTGACCGCGTTCAACGCCGAACATCGTTTTCCCCATCTGCTGGTTTTCGCCGATCGCAATCGCGTCGAGAAGGAAGAGACGTTCGAGCTGCCCGGCGCCGCGCGCGACCGCTTCCTGATGGAGATCGAGGTGGTCCCCGGCGAGGACGAGGAAGTCCACCGCGCATTGACCTTCGAGACCCGCTTCCACGACACCGACCAGTTGCTGCAGGACGTGCCGGCCGCGATGATTCCCTATGCGTCGCTGGCCGCGATCGCCGATGCGATCCAGCATTCGGTGCGCACCGGGCCGGCGGTCCAGCGTTTCGTCGGCCACCTGCGCCGCGCGACCCATCGGCCGGGTGACTACGGTGTCCGCCTGGACGACGTCGACATGGCCGAACTGATCGCCGGCGGCGCCAGTCCGCGCGGGATGAGCATGCTGGTCCGGGCGGCGAAGGTTGCCGCGTGGCTCGACGGCCGGCTCGACGTGGGACCCGAGGATCTGCATGCGGTATTCCATCCGGTTCTCGCCCATCGGATCTTCTTCACGCCGATCTACGAACTGCAACGCAGCCGGCTCGGGCGTGATCTGACCACGGAGATCCTGATCAGGGTTCCGGCACCCTGATCCGCCCTGGGGGATCCGCCAGACATGAGGCTGCAGCCCACGACCGAAGGCTTCCGGCAATGAGTGTCGCCGCCCGGCAGTTCATCGAGTATCGCGTCCGCTGGCGTCCCGGCGGGGTCCTGCCCGGGGCGTTCGCCTCGTCGCTGCCGGGTGCCGGTGATCAGCTCCGCTCGTGTGTGCCGCTGCGCGACTATCCCGATCCGCGCCGGCTCGACCTGCGTGCGTCGATCCGCGATCCGCTGGGCGGCCTGTGGGTCCGCGACTTCCGGCACAACGCCGGATTGCGGGTGCATGTGCTGGCCGACCTGTCGGCGTCGATCGGTTGCCGCGGGGTCGCGGACAAGTACGCGCTGCTGCGCCAGATCGTCGTCGTGATCGCCCGCTCGGCGTTTCGCAGCGGCGACGCGTTCGGATTCCAGGCCGCCGCGGAAACGCCACGTGTCGAATTGTCGATGCCCGCGCGGGTGAATCGCGGCGCGGCGCAGTGGCTCGATCGGCGCCTCGCCGACAGCCGCCCGTCCGGCCGCAGCGCACGTGGCCTGCTCCAGGTGGCAGCCGCTTTGCCGATCCGGCGCTCGCTGGTGTTCCTCGTGTCGGACTTCCTCTGGCCGGAGCGCGACCTCGACGAGATCATGCAGGCACTGGCGCATCACGACGTGGTGCCGGTCGTGCTGCGCGACAGTGCCGAGTGGGAACGAGCGCCCCGGCGAGGTCTGGCCGTGCTGCGGGATGCCGAGACCGGTGCCGCCCGGTTCGTCTGGCTGCGCGCCGCCAAGCTGGATCAGGTCCGGCGTGCGCGGGAACAGCGCGCCGCCCACTTCGCGACCGTCTGTAAGCGACTCGGTCAGCGACCGTTCTTCGTTCGCGACGTGTTCGACCCGATGGCGTTGACCCGGCATCTGCTCGAGGTCGCGTGAGAACGCGAGACGGTCCCTGCGTCGATTGCCGGCGGTCCGTGTTTCGTGCCGCAGTCGTCGCGATCGCTGTCCTCGCGTCGTCGGCGCCGGCTGCGGCCGGAGCCGACGATACGGTCGCCGCGGTCCCGGTGGTCTCCACGATGCGCGATACCGGCTACACGGTCGGCGACCTGGTGCGGCGGCGCATCGAATTCGTGCTGCCGCAGGGTGCCGCGCTGGACGAACGGTCGCTGCCGGCTCCGGGGCGGGTCGCCCGGTGGCTCGAGTTGCGCGAGATGACTGTGCAGGACGTTCGCGGCATGCGACCGGTGCTGTCGATCACGTACCAGATCTTCGGCGTGCCGGAGGCGGCGGTGCGGGTGTCGATCCCCGAGTTCAAGGTGGGAGTCACCGGTCTCGACAAGCCGTGGGTGGTCGTGCCGTCGCAGCCGATGCTGCTGTCTCCGGTGCTGCCGCCGGAACTCGATGGCGAGCTGAAGACGCCGCGGCCGGCGCCACCACCGGAACCGTTGCCGGTCGGCCGTCACGTTGCCGCCATGCTGGCGGGAGTGCTGGCCGCTTCGGCCGGTGCGTTCGCGTTGCTGTGGATCCATGACCTGATCCCGTTCCTGCCCCGGCATCCGGGCGAGATGACCCGACTGTGGCGGCGCTGGCGCGGTCGTCGCGACGGTTTGCTGGACGAGTCGGAGCGTCGCCTGCTGCTCGAGGAGTTCCATCGTGCGCTCAGCGGCTGCGCCGGCGAGACGCTGTATCCGGCAACTCTCGCCCGCCTGTTCAACCGGGCGACCCATCTGCAGCCGCTGCGCGAAGCGATCACCACCGCATTCTCCGCATCGTGGCGGTCGATCTATGGCCCATCGGGTTCGGGCGGCGCACCCGATGCCGCGGCACTCCTCGCCCTGATCCGCAGCGCGGCCGATCGTGAACGGGGCTGGCGATGACGCTGCATTTCACCTATCCGTGGGCGCTGTGGGCCGGACTGGCCGCGTTGCTGCCGCTGCTGTTCCATGGCGTGCGCTCATTCGATAGTCCCGGAATCGCGGATTGGGGCGACGATGCCGGGTCGCGCTGGATCCGGATCGCGCTGCGCACGACCGCTTCACTGGCGATGCTGCTGCTCGCGGCCGGGGCCGCGGCACCGTTCATCGAAGGCGGCACCGTCGTCACGCGCGGCACCGGAGCCGAGATCGCGATCGTCTTCGATCGCAGCGGCAGCATGTCCGAACCGCTGATCGGCGAGCATGAAGACAAGGACGCTGGAGAACCCAAGATCGCCGCAGCGCGCAGGACGCTGCTGGAGTTCATGCGCAAGCGGCAGGGCGACACCTTCGGGATGGTGGCGTTCAACTCCTCGCCGATCGTCGTCGCTCCGCTGTCCGAGGACCGAGAGATCGTCGAAGCGGCGCTGCTCGCGGCCGAGTCTCGGAGCCTGGGCTACACGGCGCTCGGTCGCGCGCTTGGACTCGGGCTCGAGTTCTTCCGTGAGCGCCCGATGACCGCATCGCGGGTCGTGCTGCTGGTATCCGACGGCGGCGCGGTGATCCGCGAGGACAACCAGGAGTCGCTGCGACGCCTGTTTCGAGGCCATCGCGCCTCGCTGATCTGGATCTACACCCGGGGTAGCCGCGAGCCGAGCGTGATCGATCCGCCACCGGGCCGGTTGTCCGACAGCCTGTCGATGCACCGGTTCTTCGGTTCGCTCGACGTCGACTACCAGGTGTTCGAGGTCACGAGCCGGGAGGGACTGGACCGCGCGATCGCCGAAGTCGGGCGGCTGACCAACCTGCCGACGCAGTATCGGCAGCGCCTGCCGCGCCGCGATCTCGCGCCAGCGGTCTTCGCCGGGGCTGCCTTCCTGATCGTCGCGCTGGTCGTGGCCAAGATGATGGAGGTCCGCGCGTGGCCGGCATGATGCGCCTTGCCCGGGTGCTCGCCTGGTCGTCGCTCGTGTGCGGACTGGCGCTCGTGCTGCAAGCCGGGGCCGCCTGGCGCGAACTTCGCACCTGGAACGCGGCGATCGCGGCACACAACGTGACGGTCCTGGACCCGCTGCCGGCGGAACCTGCGCTGCGCTACGCGGCCGGATGGCAACACGCCGCCGACGGCGATTTCCGCGCCGCGGTCCGCCGCCTGACCGAGGCCGAAGCATCACCGGATCCGGCGCTCGCCGCGCAGGCGAAGGTGGCGCTCGGCAACCTGTACCTGCAGATCGGCTTGCGTGCTTCCGATCTGGCGCGCGGCGGAGCACACAACCTGGGCAACGTGCAGCTCGATCTTGCACGGGAGGCCTACCGATCGGCGCTCCGGCTGCAGCCGGCGCTCGAAGCCGCACGCTACAACCTCGAGCTGGTCGAGCGGCTCGGACCGCCGGGCCGCACCGAGGCATGGCGTCGTTCGGTCGACGGCGCCGCGCTGCAGCCGTTCAAGCGCGACGGCTGGTCCGCGATGCGCGACAACCCGCGCCGTGGCCTGCCGTGAATCCGCTGCGCCTGATCGGCGGATTCGCGCGGGGCATCCTCGGTCGGCGCGGCCTGCTGCCGCGCCTGCTCGCGCTGCTCGCGCTGCTGCCTGTCTTCGCCGAGCCGCGTCAGCCGCTGGCCGGCGCGAGCTGGCACTACCTGATCGTCATCGACGTCAGCGAGAGCATGAACGTGCGTGACACCGAAGGCTCCGGTTCGTCGTCCTCGCGCCTGGAACATGCGAAGCGGGTCACGCTGGCCGCGCTGCGCGAACTGCCGTGCGGATCGCAGGCGGCGATCGGGCTGTTCGCCGGCACCGAAACGGTGACCCTGTTCGAGCCTCTGGAGGTCTGCCGTCACTATCCCGCGATCGACCAGGTGGTCCGGTCGATCGACTGGCGGATGGCGTGGGTCGGCGATTCGCGGATCGAACGCGGGCTGGCACACGCGATCGGCGAGGCGGTCGAACGCAAGCTCGACCTGATGTTCATCACCGACGGCGACGAAACGCCCCGGGTGGCCGCCCCGCGCCTGACGGCACTGCACGGGTTGCGCGGCAAGGTCAAGGGCTGGGTGGTCGGCATCGGCGGCGAGCAGCCCCGGCCGGTACCGCGGCTCGACGCCGAAGACGAGGTGATCGGCTACTGGAGCGCGGTGGACGCCGTTCGCGAAGGATTCCATCCGAACGCCGCCGCCGCGGTCAGCGGACTGGAGGCGGGCGCAACGCTGGCCGAGGGTACGCTGGACGGCGTGGAGGAACACGAGTCGGCGATGCGTGGCACTCACCTGGCGACGCTGGCGCGGGCCGCCGGCCTGGAGTTCCTGCACGCCGAACGCGGTACCGGTGCCGCCACCGTGGTCAGCGACCGGACACTCGCCCGCCACCAGGTCGTCGAACGCGATGTCCGCTTCGCGTTCGCGCTCGCGTCAGCGGCACTGCTGGCGTTCGCCTGGATACGCGATGAGCGCGGTTGAACGCCCGTTGACGCCGCGGCAGATGCCGCGACCGACCGCGGGCGACCCGGCGCACGCGGTCGGTCCAATCGACACGGACATTCCGATCGACGCACTCGACGCGGACGAGGGATGGGCGGACGCCGCGGGAAAATCCACGGGGCCCCCGGGCAGCCGACGTATCCGTCGTGACCTCGCGATCGTCGCCGCCGTCGCCGTCGTCACCTTCTCGGTCTGCGCGATCTTCGAGGTCAACGAAGCGCTGATCGAGTGGACCCGTCCGCTCGAACCGTACCAGCTCGACGAACTGCCGTTCGCGCTGATCGCGATCGCGATCGCGTTCGCCTGGTTCTGGTGGCGACGCTCCCGGGAGGCGATGATCGAGCTCTCGCGTCGCGTCAGCATCCAGACCGAACTGGATCGAAGCCATCGGCAGTATCGGCGGCTGTCGCATCGTTACATGGCGATGCAGGAAGCCGAACGGCGCGGCCTGGCGCGCGAGTTGCACGACGAACTCGGACAGACACTGAATGCGATCAAGATCGACGCGGTCACGATCCGCGAACGCACACGCGACGAGTTGCCGGCCGTTCACGGCAGCGCGCTGGCGATCGTCGAGCTGGTCGACCACGTCTACCGGGTGGTCCGGCAGATGATGGGCCGGCTGCGACCGACCGCACTCGACGAACTCGGGCTGGTGGCGGCGATCCAGCACCTGGTCGACCATTGGCGGCAACGCCTGCCCGCGGTGAACATCGAACTGGTGGTGTCCGGTGAAGTCGATCATGCGCCCGAGGATGTCAACATCGCGCTGTTCCGGATCGTGCAGGAATGCCTGACCAACGCGGCACGGCATGCGGACGCACGGAGGGTCAGGATCACGTTGCGACGGCCGGCGTCCCGGGGGCCGTTGCGGCTGCGCGTGGAAGACGACGGCCGCGGCTTCGATCCGGGTCGGCGCGCCAGCGGACTCGGCCTCGTCGGCATGCACGAGCGCGTGGCCGCGGTCGATGGCCGGCTGCGGGTCAGGAGCGCCCCCGGTGCCGGCACCACGATCGAGGTGAGTGTCCGTTGCGGGCCACCACCCGCCGCCTCGGCAGGGACTTCGCCGTGAAGAACGAGCCGGCCACGATCAGGGTGCTGCTGGTCGACGATCACGCGGTGGTTCGCGAAGGCTATCGACGCCTGCTCGAGGCCACCGGTTCGATCACGGTGGTCGGCGAGGCGGCCAACGCCGACCAGGCCTACCGGCTGCAGGGGGAACTGGCGCCCGACGTGGTCGTGATGGATATCACGCTGCCCGGGGCCAGCGGACTGGAAGCGATGCGCCGCATCCTCGTGCGCGATCCGGACGCCCGCGTGCTCGTGTTCAGCATGCACGAGGATGTCGTGTTCCCGTCGCGGGCGATGACGGCAGGGGCGCGCGGCTACCTGACCAAATCGAGTGCACCGGACGTGCTGGTCGAAGGCGTCCGTGCCGTCGCACGGGGGCGCAAGTTCCTGAGCCCCGATGTCGCCCAGGCGATGGGCTTGCACAGTCTGCAGGCTGGCGAAACCGGGTTGTCGGCCCTGTCCGAGCGCGAGTTCGAGATCTTCCGGCTGCTGGTGGTCGGCCGGAACCTGAACGAGATCTCGAACCTCCTGAACCTGAACTACAAGACTGTCGCCAACTACCAGTCGAGCCTTCGCCGCAAGCTCGGTGCCGCGACGCAGATGCAGATCATGCGCATCGCGCAGGTGCACGGATTGCTCGAGACCTCCGGAGGGAAAGGCGATTCGACGCCGGAATGACGGCCCAGGCGCGGCTCAGCGCAGGCCGTGTTCGAACCACCATGCCGACAGCGCGGCGGCCAGCAGGACCAGCAGCGCCGACAGCAGGCCGAACAAGGCGCTGATCTCGGTCTCCGATCGCTCGGTCTGGACCCGCGTGCCGACGTTGCGGTAGACCTGCTTGAGGTCCTCGCTGCTCGCCGCGTGGAAGTACTCGCCGGTGGTCAGCCTCGCCACCTCCCGCAACGTGTCCTCGTCGATGCGCAGGTAGTAGTCGAAGCTGGATGGATCCTGCGACGCGTGGCGGCGGCTGCCGAATCCGATCGTGTGGACCCGTACCCCACGCGCTGCGATCCGTGCGGCGATAGGCAGCGGCTCCGGGCCCATCGTCCGATGGCCGTCGCTGAGCAGGACGATCGCGCCGCTGTCGAAGCTGCCCGGAGCGGTGTCGCCGGCGTCCTTCGCGGTGGCCGCGCCGGCGCGATCGATCGGTGCGCCACGTGTACGGGCGGTCGCCGGATCGAACGCGGCCGATTCCACGGCACTGGGGTCTTCCGGGAACAGCACCGACATCGCGACCAGCAACGCGCTGCCGGTCGCGGTGCCGCGCTGCATGTCGATCTCGTCGATCGTCGCCTTCAGCTGCTGGCGATCGTCGGTCGGCGGCCGGGCGACCGCGGCGGTGCCGGCGAAGGTGACGATCGACATCCGGACACGCGACGGCAGGTGGTCGATGAAGTCGCGTGCGGCGGCCTGTGCGGCGGCCATGCGCGTCGGTTCGACGTCGTTGGCCTGCATGCTGCGCGAGACGTCCAGCGCGAGCACCAGCGTGAAGTACGGCTGGCTCAGGGTCAGTGTCGTCACCGGCCGCGCCAGCGCGACGGTGGCCACCGCGATCCCGGCGGCGATCAGCGCCGGTGGGACATGCCGCCGCCACGGTCGCGCGCCGGCAACCGCGACCCGCAGCAGATCGAGGCTCGGGAAGCGGATCGCATGGCGCCGTCGCCGTCGCAGCAGGCGTACGTACCACACGCCCAGCAGCGGCAGGCACACCAGCAGCCCCAACATGCCCGGCCAGAGGAATCGCATCGTCGAGGTCGCGGATCCCGCGGATTCGAGGGGCCCGCCGGATCTTCGGCTCGATCGGTCCGGACGCCCAGCGCTCCGACTTTAGCATCGGCCTGGTGCCGGCGGGCGCTTGGCAAGGGCGTCCGGCAGGTGCACCGCCATCGCGCGGGCGGTGGTAACTTCGCGGCAGAAGCAACCCGCCGGCCCGCCGCGGCCGTCGTCTGGCGGAACCGATCCGAACCCGCACATGCCTTCGATCGACAAGCTGATCTTCCTGTGGCCGTCGCTGCTCTGGCTGTTGGCGCCGCTCCCGCTGCTGGTCCTCGCCCATCGCGCCTGGCTGCAGCGGCGCCGGCGCCGTGCCGGTGCCTGGCGCGGCCTGCAGTCGGTCGGACTGCCCGGCGCGTCGCGGCTGAGCCGATGGTCCGGCACGGCATTGCTGCTGGCCGCACTCGCCCTGCTGCTGATCGGCGCGGCGCGGCCGAAAGTGACGATGTCGCTGCCGATCCACGCCGGCACCGTGCTGGTCGCGGTCGACATCTCGGGCAGCATGCGGGCCGCGGATGCCGCGCCGACACGGCTCGAGGCGGCGCGCACCGCACTGGCCACGTTCCTCACCGCGCGGCCGGCGGGAACACGCATCGGTGTCGTCGCATTCGCGAGTTCCGCGCTGCTGGTCCACCCGCCCGCGGAGGATCGTGACGCGGCGGCGGCCGCGATCCGTCGTCTCGAACCGCAGCGCGGCACCGCGCTGGGGACCGGGCTGCTGCTCGCGTTGTCCACGCTGCTTCCGGATGCGGGTATCGAGAAGATCGACCAGACGAGCGCCGACGAGCCGTCAGCGGGCAGTGGATCACGTCCGCGTGCAGGCGCCAGCCCGCAACGCGGTTCGCCGGGTGCTCGCCCGCTCGGTGGCGAGGCGAAGTCGGGCGACGCTGACAAGGTCCGCAACGCCGAGCGACGCAAGGACGGACGCCCCGCGGTACCGGTCGAGCCGGGATCGAACCGGTCGGCCGCGGTACTGCTGCTGTCGGATGGCCAGAGCAACGTCGGGCCGGATCCGCGGCTGGCCGCCGACGTCGCTGCCTCGCATGGCATCCGGATATTCGCGGTCGGCCTCGGCACGCCCGAGGGCGAAACGGTCAGCGCGGACGGGATGTCGATGCGGGTCCGGCTCGATGAGCCGCTGATGCAGCATATCGCGAGCACCACCGGGGGAACGTACTTCCGGGCGGAGGACAGCGCCAACCTGCCCTCGATCTATCGTCAGATCGAGCGCGGCCTGACGTTCGGCCGGCGCGAGTCGATGGAGGTCTCCGCGCTGGTGATCGCGCTCGGTGCGGTACTCGCCGTGTTCGCGACGATGCTCTCGCTGTCGGCGAGGGGCCGCGTCTTCTGAGCAAGTGATCTCGGCGCCCGGCGACGGTGCCCCGATCTCGAGTCGCGTCGGTGGCCGAGACAGTCAGCCAGCATGTTGCACTGCAATCCGCAGCCTCGAGGCTGGGTCGAGTCGCTCGTTTCTTGACCGTCCGCTTGGACGCACCTAGTATCGGATCGCACCGGATCGAATACTGCTGCCCTGGGCGCAAAAATATCGCGACCATGATGCAGCGACACTGCAAACACAACGCGACGACCGGTCGATCGATCGATCAACACGAGGAGGGGATCATGGGAAGTGTTCGTCAACGGTGCGCTGTTCTGGCGCTCGCCGGTTCCGCGCTCGCGCTGCCCGGACTTGCCGGTGCACAGCAGGATTGGAAGGTCTATGGCGGCGATTCCGCCAACACCCGGTTCAGCCGGCTCGACCAGGTCAATTCGAGCAACGTCCAGAACCTGAAGGTGGCCTGGGCGCTGCAGCTCGGTTCGCTCAGATCGCAGGAATCCACGCCGCTCGTGGTCGGCGACACCTTGTACGTGACCTCGTCACACGGTCCGCGCAACGTGTTCGCGGTCAACGCGAAGACCGGCGAGGTCAAGTGGAAGTACTCGCCGGAAGTGCCTCCGGGCATCGACCAGTTCGCCTGTTGCGACGTGAACAACCGCGGTGTCGCGATCGCCGGCGACAAGCTGTTCGTCGGTCGGCTCGACGGCCACCTGGTCGCACTCGACACCAAGACCGGCAAGGAACTCTGGAAGACGCAGGTCATCGACTACACGCAGGGTTCGGTCATCACCTCGCCGCCGACGATCGCCAAGAACCTGGTCATCACCGGGTTCGGCGGCGGCGAATACGGCGCACGTGGCTTCATCGGGGCCTACGACCAGGCCACCGGCAAGGAAGTCTGGCGCTTCTGGACCGTGCCGGAGCCGGGGCAGCCCGGTGGCGACACCTGGAAGGGCGATTCGTGGAAGTTCGGCGGCAGCGTCGCCTGGCACATCGGCTCGTACGATCCGGAACTGAACCTGGTGTACTACGGCACCAGCAACCCGTCGCCGTGGTCGGCCTCGGTGCGCGGCAACGACTCGAGCGACGTCGGCAAGTACACCAATCTGTACTCGGCCTCGACGCTCGCGATCAATGCCGACACCGGCAAGCTGGTCTGGCATTACCAGGGCACACCACACGACGCGTGGGACTACGACGGCGTCAACGAACTGGTGCTGGCCGACGTGAACATCAAGGGCCAGAAGACCCCGGTGCTGTTCAAGGCCGACCGCAACGGATTCTTCTACGTGCTCAACCGCAAGACCGGCAGCCTGATCTCGGCCGAGAAGTTCATCGCCGCCACCAACTGGGCCAAGCGGATCGACAACGACACCGGCGCGCCGGTGGAGGAGCCGACCAAGCGGCCACGCAAGGGCTTCGAGGCGAAGGATATCTGCCCGAACCTGATCGGTGGCAAGAACTGGATGCCGATGAGCTACAACCCGCAGACCGGTCTCGTGTACCTGCCGACGCAGAACCTGTGCATGGACATGAAGGGGACCGACATCGCGTACAAGCGCGGCTCGTTCTACCTCGGCGCGGAGTTCGACCTCGGCAAGGGTGGTCCCGGCGGCAACCTCGGCGAGTACATGGCCTGGGATCCGATCAACCAGAAGAAGGTCTGGGGCAACAAACACGACCTGCTGTACCTCGGTGGGGCGCTGACCACCGCCGGCAACCTGCTGTTCCACGGCGACATCAAGGGCTGGTTCTACGGGGTCGACGCCAAGACCGGCAAGGAACTGTGGAAGTTCAACACCGGTTCCGGCATCACCGCGGGTCCCGCCACCTACCAGATCGACGGCAAGCAGTACGTCGCGGTCGTCTCGGGTCGCACCTTGTCGATCCCGGCGTTCTTCGGTCCGATCGGCGAGAAGATGGTCGACGCCAGTCCCGAAGGCGGCACGTTGTTCGTCTTCGAGCTCGGCAACGCCAAGTAAGGGAAAGGTCCGGCCGATGCGCAGGGTGTTGTTCGCCATCGCATTGATCGGAGCCGGAGGGGCCGCCCTGGCGGCCCCTCCGTCCGACGTGCTCAGGGTGTGTGCCGATCCGGAGAATCCGCCGTTCAGCGCGTCGGACGGCGGGCCGCACGGTGCGTGGATCGAGGTCGCCGAGGTGCTGGGTGCCCGGCTCGGCATGCGTGTCGAGTACACCTGGTGGCTGACGATGTACGGTCGCCGCGCGGTGCGCAACACGCTGCTGGCCGAGACCTGTGATGCCTACGTCGGCCTGCCGATGGATCGGGGTTTTCTCGGCAAGCAGGTGGCGCTGACACGGCCTTATCTTCGAGTCGGCTATGCGCTGGTGACGCCGAAGGACCGGCCGGCCCGGCAGTTGCAGGACCTGCGTGGCCGCAGGATCGCGATCGCGTACAACACACCGCCGCAGCAGTTCCTGGCCGGCCAGGACGGTTACGAGGCGGTCACGTACAAATCGAACGAGGAAGCGATCGCCGGATTGCATCGTCACGAAGCCGATGCGGCGTTCGTGTGGGGCCCGATCGCCGGCTGGATGAACCGCACGAAGCTCGCGGACGGCTATCAGGTCGTCCCGCAGGCCGGCGAGGGGATGCAGTTCCAGGTGACGATCGGCGTGCGTCCGGCCAATGACGAACTGCGCCGCAAGCTCGACGAGGCGATCGGTGCCAGCGGCACACAGATCGAGGCGGTTGCGCGCAAGTACGGTTTCCCGGTGGACGATCCGATGGCGCTGCCGAAGAGCGAGTTCGGACCGGGCACGACGATCGCGATCCGCCCGCTGCCATGGCTGCTCGCGCAGGCGCAGGCGCCCGCGAGTGACGCGGCGCCCGCGGCCGGCGGCGCGGCGATGGTTCCTGTGATCGCGATGCCGGCCAACGGATACAGCGGCAAACCCGAATCGATCGCCGAGGGCAAGAGCCTGTTCAACCAGCATTGCTCGCATTGCCACGCGCCCAATGCGCAAAGTCCGATCCTGCCGCGTGACCTGCGTCGCCTGAAGATGCGTTATGGCGACAAGATGACCCCTGTCGCCTGGGCCACGATCCGCGGCGGGCGCAGCGACAAGGGCATGCCGGCATGGGGCGAGGTCATCGACATCGATACAACCTTGAAGATCATCTCCTTCCTGGAAACCGTCCAGCGCGATCCCTGATCCGCCTCGGCGCTTGTCGTCGCGCGGTGCTCGCGCCGGAGCGTCGCGCACCGTGGTAACCTGCAGGTTCCATGGACGTGATGGATGCGCTGGGCAATCCGGTGCGGCGGCAGATCCTGGTGCAGTTGCGCCGCGCGCCGATGCCGGTCGGACAGCTGGCTGACCGGTTCTCGGTCAGTCGGCCGGCGATCTCGCGCCATCTGCGGGTGCTGCACGACGCCGGCCTGGTGCAGCTCCAGCACGACGGCTCACGCAACCTGTACGCGATCCGGGTCCAGGGGTTCCGCGCGGTGCGCGAGTTCATCGACAGCTTCTGGGACACCGCGCTGGCACAACTCGAGGACCTGGCCGGACGATGATCGAGCGCACCGCGCTGCTCGCCTGTCCGCCGGCGCGTGCGTTCGAGCTCTTCACCGAACGCGCCGGCGACTGGTGGCCGGCTGACCGACGCCACACCGGTGATCCTCACAGCACGATTCGCATCGAGGCTTCCGGTCGCTTCTTCGAGCGCGCGACCGACGGCCGCGAGGTCGAGCTCGGCGCGGTGCGGGTGTTCGAGCCGCCGTACCGCCTGCTGCTCGACTGGTATCCCGGCACGGGCATCGACGCGCCGACGCTGGTCGAGGTCACCTTCGAGCCGATCGAGACGGGAACGAAGGTCAACGTGCGCCACGGACCCGGCGATGGCCAGGACGCCGCGTACCGGCGCAACCGCGATCGTTATGGCACGTCCTGGGACAAGGTGTTGGCCGCGGCCGCGGGCCACGCGGGCACCCTTGCCAACAGGTAACCTGCACGTTACGATCCGGTCTGGCCGGCAGGGACGGAGCAACGGCATGGCGAATCGATCCGTGACGGGCGAGGGCACCTCGTCGTCACCGTGGCAACTGAAGACACCTCCCGGCTCGGCCGAGTACCAGGCGTGGCGCGATCCGGATGCCGATCCTCCCGCGCTGGTGGTCCAGGTCGGCAAGACCCAGCTGCGATATCAGCTGCGCTGCATCGACGATCTGCACGCGATGCTGCGTGCACACGGCGACTGGATGGCGCTCGGCAGTGCCGACGAGCAGAAGCCGGCGGCCGAGGGCACGGTGGAGGCCTGGGGCCGGTCCGCCGCCAATCCGGTCAAGGGCTGGTACGGCCTGAAGAAGGGGTTGCGGGGCCGCTTCGGCATGTACGTGCCACCGGTGCTCGAGGCGCTCGGGCTCGCCGAGGTCGAGCATCTTCCGAAGAACAACCGGATGCGCGCACGCTGATCGTCCGTTGACCCCGGCCCGTCTCCCGCGCAGGTGGGAGGAAACCACCGTCGCGGCGCCGCCCCGGGCGCCGGACGATCAGCCCGGGCCGCTGCCCAGCGCCGCGATGACCTCCGGTGGTGCCTGGACCAGCTCGATCAGTACCCCTTCGCCGCCGATCGGGAACTCGTCGTTGCCTTTCGGATGCAGGAAGCAGATGTCGTGGCCGGCCGCGCCCTTGCGGATGCCGCCGGGGGCCATCCGTACGCCGTTGGCGGTCAGCCACTGCACCGCGCGCGGCAGGTCGTCGATCCACAGGCCGACGTGGTTCAACGGCGTCGCATGCACCGCGGGTTTGCGGTCGGGATCCAGCGGCTGCATCAGGTCGACCTCGACACGGTGGGCACCATGGCCCATCGCACAGATGTCCTCGTCGACGTTTTCGCGCTCGCTGACGAAGTTGCCGGTCACCTCGAGTCCGAGGCGATCGACCCACAGCGCGCGCAGCCGGGCCTTGTCGGGGCCGCCGATCGCCACCTGCTGGATGCCCAGGACCCGGAACGGACGTTGTTCACTCATCGCTGCCTCAGACGAATTCGATGATCACCTGGTCGACCGCGAGCGTGTCGCCCTTGGCCGCGGCGACCGACTTGACCACCGCATCCTGCGCGGCGACCAGCACGTTCTCCATCTTCATCGCCTCGATGACCGCGAGGCGTTCGCCGGCGCTCACCGCCTGCCCGGGTTTGACCGCGACGTCGACCAGCAGCCCGGGCATCGGCGACATCAGGAACTTCGACAGGTCCGGGGGCGGCTTGAACGGCATCCGCGACTCGAGTTCGGCCGCCCGCGGCGTCAGCACCCGCGCAGCGATGTGTTTGCCGTTGTGGTTCACATGCCAGATCAGTCCCGCACGTTCGATCTGGGCATGGAACGGCCGCCCGTCGAGCTCGCCGCGCACGACCAGCTCGCGCAGCGGGCTCAGGAACCGGATCGGATAGGTCTTGCCGGCGACCTCGACGGTGAAGAGGTCGCGCTCGCGGACGATCCTCGCGCCGGTCGTGTGGCGCTTGCCGTCCGGGTCGCTCAGCACGACCGCCCAGGCGTCGGCGACCCGGACCTCGTGGCCGGGCACCTGGCCGGTGATCGCGGCCGCGCGCTCGCGGATGCGGCGGTTGGCCGCCACCGCGAGTGCGAGCAGGAACGACGGATCGTCGTGTTGCACCGACTGCCGGGTGAACCCCTTCGGATACTCCTCGGCGATGAACCCGGTGTTGAAGTCGCCGGACACGAATCGGGGATGCGCGAGCAGCGCCGACTGGAACGCGATGTTGCTGGAGATGCCGCGGATCGCGAAGGCGTTCAGTGCATCACGCATCCGGGCGATCGCGTCGTTGCGGTCGGCGCCGTGGGCGATCAGCTTGCAGATCATCGAGTCGTAGTGCACCGGGATCTCGCCGCCTTCGTAGACGCCGGTGTCGACGCGGATGCCCCCGCCGCCTTCGGGCATCGGCTCGGCGGCCTCGAGGGTCGTCTGCGGCGGCCGGAAGCGGACCAGCCGGCCGGTCGAGGGCAAGAAGCCGCGCAGCGGATCCTCGGCATTGATCCGGCATTCGATCGCCCAGCCCCGGCGCGGGATCGCCGCCTGGGTGAACGCCAGCCTCTCGCCGGCGGCCACACGGATCATCTGCTCGACCAGGTCCAGTCCGGTGATGCATTCGGTGACCGGATGCTCCACCTGCAGGCGGGTGTTCATCTCCAGGAAGTAGAAGCTCTTGTCCTTGCCGACGACGAACTCCACGGTGCCCGCGGACTGGTAGTCGACCGCACGGGCGAGGGCAACCGCCTGCTCGCCCATCGCCCGGCGCGTCGCCTCGTCCAGGAAGGCACTGGGCGCTTCCTCGATCACCTTCTGGTGGCGGCGCTGGATCGAGCACTCCCGCTCCCACAGGTAGACGCAGTTGCCGTGTGAATCGCCGAGCACCTGGATCTCGATGTGGCGCGGCTCGACGACGAACTTCTCGATGAAGACACGATCGTCACCGAAGCTCGCCCGTGCTTCGTTGCGGCACGAGGAGAAACCGTCGAACGCCTCCTTGTCGTTGTGTGCGACCCGCAGACCCTTGCCGCCGCCGCCGGCGCTGGCCTTGATCATCACCGGGTAGCCGATGTCGCGTGCGATCTCGACCGCCTGCTCGGGGGACTCGATCACGTCGTTGTAGCCCGGGATCGTGTTGACCCTGGCCTTCTGAGCCAGCTTCTTGGAGGCGATCTTGTCGCCCATCGCGGCGATCGAGCCGTGTTTCGGGCCGATGAAGACGATGCCCTGTTCCTCGACGCGGCGGGCGAAGACTTCGTTCTCGCTCAGGAACCCGTAGCCCGGATGGACGGCCTGGGCGCCGGTGCGCTGGCAGGCCTCGATGATCTTGTCCATCACCAGGTACGACTCGCGCGAAGGCGCCGGGCCGATCAGCACCGACTCGTCGGCGAGGTCCACGTGGCGTGCGTCCTCGTCGGCCTCCGAGTAGACGGCGACGGTGCGGATGCCCATCCGGCGGGCGGTCTTGATGACGCGGCAGGCGATTTCACCGCGGTTGGCGATCAGGATCTTCTCAAACACGGCAGGCCTCCGCGGTGATATCGCCTGCACGCGCGACGCGATGGGGCCTCGCCGAAACGGCCTGACGGCCGCTTCTTCCCCGATTGGCGATCAGTATCTTCTGGAACATGGCGTGCCTCTCGGGCTCAGAGCGGGATGTTCCCGTGCTTGCGCCACGGGTTGTCGAGTTTCTTGTTGCGCAGCATCGCCAGCGATCGGCAGATGCGCTTGCGGGTCTCGTGGGGCTGGATGACGTCGTCGACATAGCCGCGCGCACCGGCGACGAACACGTTGGCGAACTTGGCCTTGTATTCGGCCTCGCGGGCGGCGAGCTTGGCCGGGTCGTTCTTCTCCTCGCGGAAGATGATCTCGACCGCACCCTTGGCGCCCATCACCGCGATCTCGGCGTTCGGCCAGGCCAGGTTCACGTCGCCGCGCAGGTGCTTGGACGACATCACGTCGTAGGCGCCGCCGTAGGCCTTGCGCGTGATCACCGTCACCTTCGGCACCGTGCATTCGGCGTACGCGTACAGCAGCTTGGCGCCGTGTTTGATGATGCCGCCGTATTCCTGCGCGGTGCCGGGCATGAATCCGGGCACGTCGACGAAGGTGATCACCGGGATGTTGAATGCGTCGCAGAAACGCACGAAGCGGGCCGCCTTGATGCTGCTCTTGATGTCCAGGCAGCCGGCGAGCACCAGCGGCTGGTTGGCGACGATGCCGACCGGAAAGCCGTCCATCCGGGCGAAGCCGATGATGATGTTCTTCGCGTAGTCGGGCTGCAGCTCGAAGAAGTCGAAGTCGTCGACCGTCTTGGCGATCAGCTCCTTCATGTCGTACGGGCGGTTGGGATTGTCCGGCACCAGCGTGTCGAGCGACGGCTCGAGCCGGTCGGTCGGGTCGTCGGACTTGCGCACCGGCGGCTTGTCGCGGTTGTTCAGCGGCAGGTAGTTGAACATCCGGCGCAGCATCAGCAGCGCGTCGACGTCGTTGTCGAAGGCCAGGTCCGCGACACCACTCTTGCTCGTGTGGGTGGTCGCCCCGCCCAGCGTCTCGGCGGTGACCTCCTCCTGGGTGACGGTCTTCACGACCTCGGGGCCGGTCACGAACATGTACGAGCTGTCGCGGACCATGAACACGAAGTCGGTCATCGCGGGGCTGTAGACGGCACCGCCGGCGCACGGGCCCATGATCATGCTGATCTGCGGCACCACGCCGGAGGCGAGCACGTTGCGCTGGAACACCTCGGCGTAGCCGCCGAGCGAGGCGACCCCTTCCTGGATCCGCGCACCGCCGGAATCGTTCAGCCCGATCACCGGCGCGCCGACCTTCATCGCCTGGTCCATGATCTTGCAGATCTTCTCGGCGTGTGCCTCGGACAGCGCGCCGCCGAAGACGGTGAAGTCCTGGCTGAAGACGAACACCAGGCGGCCGTTGATCGTTCCGTAGCCGGTGACCACGCCGTCACCCGGGATCTTGTTGTCCGCCATGCCGAAGTCCGCGCAGCGATGTTCGACGAACATGTCCCATTCCTCGAAGCTGCCGTCGTCCAGCAGCAGTTCGAGCCGTTCACGCGCGGCGAGCTTGCCGCGGCCGTGCTGCGCGGCGATGCGTTTCTCGCCCCCGCCCAGTCGCGCCTTGGCTCGTTTCTGTTCCAGTTGCTGGATGATGTCGTGCATCGTTTCAGGCCTTCAATGACGGATCGGGTTGGGTCGGATCGCTGGTTCGTCGGATTCGGTGCGCCGGTCGATGCGCCCCGGTCACTGGCGCCGCCACAACGACAGCAGGCGCCGCGCGGCCGCCGACGGTGCCTCACGCGCCGCACGCACGTCGGCGAGCGCCTGGGGCAGCGCCGCCTTCACGGTCGCGTCGTCGCGGAACTCGGCCGCCAGCCGCGCGTGCACCAGGTCCCACAGCCAGGCGAGGCGCTGCTGCTCGCGCCGGTTGCCGAACGTGCCCGAGGACCTGCGTTCCCCGACGATCGACTCGACCTCGCGCCACAGCGCATCGATGCCGTCGTCCTTCAGCGCGCTCGACTGCATCACGCGGGTCCGGGGGAGCGTTGCCTGCGGGTTGCCGTGGAAGCTGAACACGCGCAGCGCACTGGTGATCAGCGCCTGTGCCCGGGTCGCCGCGGCGAGGTCGAGATCGGCCTTGTTGATGACAACGATGTCGGCCAGCTCCATCACGCCGCGTTTGATCGCCTGCAGGTCGTCGCCCGCGTTGGGAAGCTGCAGCAGCACGAACAGGTCGGTCATGCCGGCGACCGCGGTTTCGCTCTGGCCCACACCGACGGTCTCGACGATGATCACGTCGAAACCGGCCGCCTCGCAGATCAGCATCGCTTCGCGGGTCTTCTCGGCGACACCGCCGAGTGTGCCCGAGGCCGGGCTCGGCCGGATGTACGCGGCAGGCTCCACCGACAGCCGCTCCATGCGGGTCTTGTCGCCGAGGATCGAGCCGCCGGATATCCGCGACGACGGATCGACCGCGAGCACCGCGACCCGGTGGCCGTCGGCGATCAGCCGCATGCCCAGTGCCTCGATGAACGTCGACTTGCCGACCCCGGGCACGCCGGAGATGCCGACCCGGACCGAATCGCCGGTCGCCGGCATCAGGGCATCGAGCATCGCGTCGGCGCGCAGCCGGTGGTCCGGCCGGGTCGACTCGAGCAGCGTGATCGCCTTGGCGAGCGCGCGCCGTTCTCCGCCGCGCAGGCGGGAGATCAGCGCCGCGTCGAGTTCGGCGTCGGACAGGCGGGCCATCGTGGCTGGGTCGACGTTCAACGCGCGGCCAGCGACTGCCGGATCTGCTCGAGCACGTCCTTGGCGCTCGCCGGGATCGGCGTACCCGGGCCGTAGATGCCTTTGACACCGGCCTGGTACAGGAAGTCGTAGTCCTGCCGCGGGATCACGCCGCCGACGAAGACGACGATGTCGTCGGCGCCCTGGGCCTTCAGCGCCTGGATGATCGCCGGCACCAGGGTCTTGTGACCGGCCGCCAGTGTACTGACACCGACCGCGTGCACGTCGTTCTCGATCGCCTGGCGCGCGCATTCCTCGGGGGTCT
>CADEEH010000020.1 GCA_902826305.1 uncultured Burkholderiales bacterium | reverse complement strand
ACCTCGCGGTCGACTCGGAGGGCAACATCTACACCGCCGAGGTCGACACCGGCAAACGCGCGCAGAAGTTCACGCCACACCGCGAGCGCGACGGCCGGCGCTAGCCGATGACGGCATCGCCAGCGGCCGGGCGGGTCCTCGCGCTGCTGGCGCTGCTCGCCGGGCTGATCGGCGCCGCGCCACCGGCGGCGGCGCACGACGTGCCGAGCGACACCCGGGTGCGTGCGTTCGCGAAAGAGGAGGGCGAGGTGTTGCGTGTGCTGGTGCGCGTTCCGCTCGCCCTGCTGCTCAACATCGATCTGCCCAAGCGTGGACCGGGCTATCTCGACCTGGCGCAGATCGACGGCGGCCTCGCGCGTGCGACCACCGCCACCGATGACGGCATCCGCTGGTCCGCCGACGGCCGTCGGCTCGCCCCGGCAGGTGCGACCGCCCGCATCTCGTTGCCCTCGGATCGATCGTTCGACAGCGTCGAGAAGGCGCAGGCGCTGCTGGCCGGGCCCCGGCTCGCCGAGTCGACGTACGTGTTCTGGAACCAGGGCTACTTCGATGCCGAGCTGGTCTATCCGCTCGGTGCGTCGCAGCCCACCATCGCGGTCGATTTCCGGATCGCGCCGGGCCTGCGCGACCGGATGAAGTTCGACCTTCGCTACATCACGGCGGACGGGACGATTCGTGCCTACGAGTTGCCCACCGGTGGCGGCCCGACCATCCTCGATCCGCACTGGTTCCAGGCGGCGGCCACCTTCGTCGCGTCGGGCTTCCGGCACATTCTCGAAGGTGCGGATCACCTGCTGTTCCTGCTGTGCCTGGTGCTGCCGTTTCGCCGGCTCGACGGCGCGCTGATCGGCGTCGTCTCGGCGTTCACGGTCGGCCACTCGATCACGCTGGTCGCCGCGGCATACGGCGTGGCGCCCGGTGGCGCCTGGTTCGCGCCACTGGTCGAGACACTGATTGCGGTATCGATCCTGTACATGGCGATCGAGAACGCCGTGCGTTCGAACCTGCGGCGACGTTGGCTGGTCAGCGCGGCATTCGGACTGGTACACGGCTTCGCCTTTTCGTTCCTGCTGCAGGAACAGTTGCAGTTCGCCGGCTCGCACCTGCTGACGTCGCTGCTCGCCTTCAACGTCGGCATCGAGCTCGGCCAGTGCCTGGTGCTGCTGGTCATCGTGCCGTTGCTGGTCGGGCTGCGGCGCCTCCTGACCGTCCCGGATCGAACGGTGGCGATCATCGTTGCCGCGCTGGTCGGTCACACCGCCTGGCATTGGGCCGTCGAGCGGGCGGATACGCTGTGGCAAGCCGAGTGGCCCGACGTGTCGACATCGGCCGGCACCCTGGCCTCCGTGATGCTCGTGCTGGTCGTCGTCGCCGTGGTCGCGACGCTGCGGTTGCGGCATCCGAAACTGGCGGCGCTGGCCAAACCCAAGCCGATGGTGCCGCACGATCCGTCACGCCAAGTCTGACGCGCCGATCCAGGGCGGAGCCGATCCGCCGGCTTGGGGACGCGCGCCTGCAGGTGCTTGTGCTGTTGCTTCAATCACGTACCATCGTCGGTGCAACAGGAGCCAATCCATGCAGACCGTGTACATCAAGGCTGTCGCCGCTTTGGGCGCATCGTCGTTTTCCGTCTCGGCCATCGCGGCGACCTGCTGCGTCGCCGGCGCGGCGTGCTGCGCCGGCCTGCTGCCGTGCTGCTGGTAGGCCAACTTCCAGCCAGAGCAACCATGCCGCGCCAGATCGTCTTCAGTTCGAAGGCCGCCAAGCCCCCGTCGTCGTACAGCCAGGCCGTCAAGGCGGCCGGCCTGGTCTTCGTGTCCGGCACCGCGCCGGTCGATCCTGCGACGGGCGCGATCAATGGCGCAACGATCCAGGAACAGACCGCGCAGTGCCTGGCGAACATCCAGGCGATCCTCGAGGCGGCAGGCAGTTCGCTGGACAAGGTGGCCAGCGCGACGATCGTGCTGGCGGACGAAGACGACTTCGCCGGCATGAACGAAGAGTGGCTCAAATGGTTTCCGACCGATCCACCGGCGCGTCAGGGCGCCAAGATGCCCGTACGTGTTCCCGGCCTCAAGGTCTCCATCGCGGTGGTCGCCGAGGCCTGAGCCTGCGTCGCCACCATCGGGTGACGACGAACCCCCATAGAGCAGAACACCATGATGACCTCTCCGACGCCAGCTGTCGTCGCCTGCCGGCAGGCGCTGCTTGCGCGCCTACTGCCGGCCGGCGCGCCGCTCCTCTGGTGCCCGTTGCTGACCCACTACCGCGACGACGGTGCGCCGGATCTCGACCGAATCGGTCGGCAGCTCGATGCGATCCGCCCCTTCGTCGGCGGGCTGCTGCTATGCGGATCGACGGGCGACGGCTGGGAGATGGACGAGGAGGAGCGCCAGCGTGTCATCGCCGACGTGTTGCCGCTGGCGCGTGCGCGCGGCTTCGCGGTGCTGCTCGGGGTGCTCAAGGCGACCGCGGCCGGGATGCGCCACGCCCTCGCGGCGACCGTGGCCGCGCTCTCGGCGCAGGCCGGCGTGGACGACGACCCGGCCGAGGCGTTCCGGCATCGTGGTGTGGCCGGACTGACGATCTGCGCGCCGCACGGTGACGGACTGACCCAGTCGGAGATCGGCGAGGCGCTCGAATCGATGCTGGCCACCGGTGTACCACTGTCGCTTTACCAGCTGCCCCAAGTGACGCGCAACCGGATCGCACCGGAGACCTACCGCGCACTGGTCGCCAAGCATCCGAACCTGCTGATGCTCAAGGACACCAGCGGCGAGGACGAACTCGCCGACTGCGCGGATCCGGCTGATGGCGTGATCCTGCTTCGCGGCGCCGAAGGTGGCTACGCTCGCCATCCGAAGACCGGCGGCGGCCGCTACGATGGCGCGCTGCTGAGCACCGCGAACGGCCTGGGTGCGTCGCTGGCCACCGTGTTCGACCTGCTCGCGCAAGGGCGTCGCGAAGCCGCAGTCGAGCTGGCAACACGGGTGCAGGTGGTGGTCGATGCGGCGTTCGGTGCGGCCGCCGATCTGCCGGCCGGCAACGCGTTCACGAACGCCAACAAGGCGATCGACCATGTGATGGCCTATGGCAGCGACGCCGCGACCGCGACGCCGCCCCGGCTGCATGCCGGGTCCCGGCTGCCGCGACCGCTGATCGAAGCTGTGGCCGACGTGCTGGCTGCGAACGAATTGCGGCCGGCGCATGGGTATCTGCAGGACTGAGCTTGCCGAATTGTCCTGCGGCGCTTGTCCCTTAGGACCAGGCGGCCCCGAAGATCGGGTGCGACCGCCGCTGTTGCCTCCGGGCACGGTGCTTGCTGCTGTGCGGTCATGCACGCCGTCCTCGCATTTTCCACGGTCCCGTTGTTTCTTGGTGCCCTGCTGAGCGACTGGGCTTATGCCGAGACCGCACAGGTGCAATGGACGAACTTTGCCTCCTGGCTGATCGCCGGGGCGCTCGTGTTCACCGGGATCGCGCTGTTGTTGGCGCTCGTCGATGCGTTGGGCGCCGGTCTGCATCGGCTGCGCGGCAGCGGTCTCTATCTGCTGCTTCTGATGGTGACCTTCGTGCTCGGGTTCACCAACGCGCTCGTACACGCTCGGGATGCATGGGCGGCGATGCCGGCCGCGCCCGTCCTGTCCGTCATGGTGTTGCTGGTGGCGCTGGCTGCGAGCGGTGTGGGGCTGGCCGGCGTGCGGCGTCGTGACCGTCCAATGCCGGCAGGTGGCGTGGCGTGAAGGCGATTCTGACGGTCATTCTGGTTGCCGCGGCGGTCGCCCTTGCGGCGATTGGCGATGGTCTTGCTGCTCCCACATATGGGGCCGATCCAGACCTCCCGCCGCCGCAGCGGGGCCTGCTGCCCAAGATGAAGATCGCGGAGCCGGCACCCTGGGGCGAGCGCCGTCCGAGCGTGCCTCAGGGATTCACGATCACCGCCATCGCCAGTGACCTGCGCATCCCGCGCCAGACACTGGTGCTGCCCAACGGCGACATTCTCGTCGCCGAAGGCAAGGGGGGCGGCGCGCCGGTGCTGACTCCGAAGGACTACATCGCGGGCATCATCAAGGCCCGCGGCACGACCTCGGTCAAGGGGGGTGATCGGCTCACGTTGCTGCGCGACACCGACGGCGACGGCGTCTTCGAGGGTCGCTGGGTCTATGCGGAGAATCTGAACGCGCCGTACGGCCTGGCGCTGATCGACAACGGGCTCTACGTCGCCAACCAGGACGCGTTGGTCCGATTCGAGTACCAGACGGGTCAGACGCGCGCGGGGGCACCGCCAGTGACGGTGGCGAAACTGCCGTCGGAAGTGAATCACCACTGGACCAAGGCGCTCGTGGCAGGCCCTGACGGACGTTTCCTCTATGTCGGGATCGGTTCCAACAGCAACATCGGCGAGCGCGGGTTGGCCGTCGAGGAGAACCGCGCGATGGTCTGGCAGGTGGACGCGCAGACCGGGGCGACGCGGCCCTTCGCGACCGGGCTTCGAAACCCGACGGCGCTGGCGATCGAGCCGAACCTGAAGCAACTGTGGGCGGTGGTCAACGAGCGCGACGAGCTGGGTCCGGATCTGGTGCCCGACTACCTGACCTCCGTGCGCGAAGGAGCACACTACGGATGGCCCGATGCATATTGGGGCCAGAACGTCGACGCCCGGGTGAGACCGCTCGACATGGACAAGGTGAAGGCGACCGTACGGCCCGACTTCGCGCTGCCCACGCACTCGGCGCCCTTGGGTGTCGCGTTCTCCGGCGGCCGGATCACCGACACGCAATTCGCCGAAGGCGCCTTCGTCGGATTGCACGGCAGCTGGAACCGCGAGGAGGCGTCGGGTTACAAGGTCGTCTTCGTTCCATTCCGCGACGGCCGACCGACGGGCGCGCCGGTCGACTTCGTCACCGGCTTCCAGGCCGACGGCTGGACGATGGGGCGACCGGTGGGTGTGACCGTGGACCCGCGTGGCGCGCTTCTGGTCGCCGACGACCTGTCCAACACGGTGTGGCGGGTGACACCGGCGCGGCAGTGATCGTTTCCAAGGCGCGACGCGACGTGACCGTCCCGCAGGATGAGGCGATCGTCATGCCGGCGCCGGCTCCCGATCCGGTGCCGCCCGTCCCGTCGCCGGGGCCAGCGCCGGGGCCAGCGCCGGTGCCGACTCCGGGACCGACGTTGCCGCCGCCCGAGATCGACGATCCTTCGGACCCCGGCTCCCCGGCGCCCGTCACTGAACCCGGCGCGCCGCCGCCGGAACGCGTACGACGGATGGTCCGGCGCACCCAGCGTGTGCCCGCAGCTCTCCTCATCGATCCGGCGTACTACCCGTAGATCAATTCGGTCGTCATGATCGCGTTGCGCTTGCCGTTGCTCGCGTAGCAGCGGCGCAAGCCGCGGACGGCGATCCTGACGCGAAGCCGACCGCATCAACAAAACGGCCCGCCTGGCCAACGAGAACGTCCGCGCCAACCCGTGGAGGCCCAAGCGTGCGCCCTGATTGGACCGCCACCGGCCTCTGGCACTTGGCCCGCGAGGCGCTCGCTGTCATCATCTGCGTCGCGGGCCAGGCGCCAACCCCGCTGCGGCTGCTCAGCCCGAGGGCGCATGGCTCCAACGGCACGCCTAGGACAACAACGTTCTGAGAGTCCCATCTGACGGAGCGCACCATGGAGATCTCTGCCACTGTCACGAGCTCTGCCTCCGCTCACGAAGCGAAAGTCCGGTCGGGTACAACCGCGCAGTCTCTTGTTGTACCTGCCAAGGCCAGCGGTCACGGCTCTGCGATCAACGGCGGCGAGTTCCTGATGCTCGCCCTCGCAACCTGCTACTGCAACGACCTCTATCGCGAGGCGGAGCGCCTGCGCATACCGATCGAGGGTGCCCAGGTCGAGGCGACGGCCGAATTTCCCGGTGTGGGTCTGGCGGCGACGAACATCCGTTATCGCGCAATCGTCCAGTCTTCCGCCAGTGCCGAGGTGTTGGCACAGCTCCTGCGCGAGACCGATGCCGTGGCCGAGGTCCACAATACCCTTCGTGCCGGTATCCCCGTCGAGCTGGTTTCTCAGTGAGCGCATCCATGCGGCCAGTCGGGGGCAACGTGATGGCGTCATGGCCCCAAAGAGTCGCTGCCGGCCTCGGCCTCACATTTGTCGTGTTTTGTGTCTTGGCGGCACCGGGATTCTCGGCGGCGGCTGTACTTGGGCCACTCGTTGGCCTTCTGACGGCAGCGTGCGCCTGGCTTTTCGGCCTGCGGCGTACGGCGTGGCTGACCACGCTGGTCGCCATCGCTGCGCCGATCGAACTCGCGTTGCTCGATGCGCTGTCGATGTCCGGCGACGGTCTACTCCTGCTATGGGCTGGCCTGATTCTCGTTGCATGCGCAATGTCAGGCTCGTATCTCATCGAACGGCGCCGCGCCATCAAGCTTCAGGCTGAAACAGTCCGGGTGGGATGACGTGCCATTCGAAACAATCGTAGCCGGCCGTTCATTCCGGCGTCAGGTGTCGCAAACATGCCCATCTACTCATCCATCCTCGATGTATGCGTGCCGGAGAAGGAGATGCCGCCGTCGATCGACGGCTTCTCGAGCGTCAGTGACCTCTACTCGGATCGGCATCCCGCGAGTCACACGTACTCTCGAAGGACCGTGGCGTCTCAACATGTGGCCAACCTCGTGCGGGAGTACGCAGCCAGCGGACTCGGCTACCTGTGCGACACCGTTGCGGTCCTGGAACACTCCAAGGTGGAGCAGGCGATCTCCAGCCTCGAAAGTCTGTTTCTGGCAATGAAGATGCAGCCCGAGCGTGCCGCTCTCTGCTCCTTGTACGAATGCTCGACTCAAGAGGTGATCGACGCGTCGCAATTGCCGGAGGTGACACCGATACCGGACAGCCTGCGCGACGATGAGGGCGAGACATTGCCCTATGCAATCGCCTACCTCAAGGCGCACACGGCGGTACTCCGATACGCGCACCAACACCGGCTGTTCGTATTGCATGGTCAGTCACATCATCTCGACGGGACCGACGCCTGACCGGCCACGGGGCAGACGTCTGGAGATCAAGGCCGAATGATCACCACTTCCCACAGCCGCCTGATGGCGCAATACAACGAGTGGATGAACTCGCGAATGTATGCGCTGTGCGCTTCGCTGCCTGACACGGAGTTGCGCAAGGACCGGGGTGCGTTCTTCAAGTCGATCTATGCCACACTCAATCACATCGCCTATGGCGATCTTGCGTTCATGTCGCGCTTCACAGGCAATCCAGGCGTAGTCCCCGAGCCCGGGGTGGACCTCTTCGGCACATTCGGGCTCCTGCGATCGGAGCGCGCCGTGCTCGATCAACGCATCCTCGTCTGGTCGGAGTCGCTGACGCCGTCGTGGCTCGCGGAGGCGCTCGCCTACAAGAGCAAGATCGACGGCAGGGTCCGAACACTTCCCAGGTGGGCGCTGGTCACGCACATGTTCAATCACCAGACCCACCACCGGGGTCAGGTCACCACCTTGCTGTCTCAGATGGGCCTCGATGTGGGTTCCACGGATATTCCCTTCATGCTTCAATTCGATGCTCAGGAGTGAAGGGCTCGTATGCGCAGCTTGGAGCATCGAATTCCTCCGCTACTGGTCGCGGTACTGATTGCTGTCGCCATGTGGCCCCTGTCGGCAACCTTGCCGAAGGTTTCGGTGTCTCCTCAGTTGCGTATCGCGCTGGCGGTCGCCATGGCTCTCGTCGGCGCTGCCTTCAGCATTGCCGGTGCCGTGGCGTTCCGTCGGGCGGAGACAACGGTCGACCCTCTGCACCCTGGGCGGGCGTCCACTCTGGTCGTCGACGGTGTCTATCGGGTCACTCGCAACCCGATCTACGTCGGGCTGCTGCTCGGGCTCGTCGCCTTGGCGGTGGCCTTGGCATCTCCAGTTTCACTCGCGGGCCCGGTCGCGTTCATCGTCTACATTAACCGGTTCCAGATCGAGCCGGAGGAGCGTGCACTCTTGTCCAAGTTTGGTAGCGAGTACGAAACGTACATGTCGAGCGCGCGGCGGTGGCTATGAGCCGCAAACCTGCGCTTGCTGCCAAGGCACCCGCTCGTCTCACGCAACTTCCGGCCTGCGTCACTGACGTGTGTACGGCGACGGCGATGAAGCCGTCATGCATCACAGTTTCGTTGCAACTCGGTCGCACAGAGGAAGCCATGTGTCTTTCGGCCGCCACTCCCAGTGGATCACCTGCCGACGACCGTCGTGGCTGAACTCTATTCGGGCCCGCTCGGTTTCGCCGCTGATCGTCCACACTCTGCCTTCGACAGCAAGATCATAGTGGCGATAAAAGCCGTGATTCTCGAAGGTCCGCGCGAAGTAGCAGTTGGCGACGGCGTCCCAGCCGATGATGCTGAGAGTGTCGAATGGTCCGTCGATCTGTGCTCGCTCATCCTGGATGAGAAAGAACCTGCCCGTATGCCAACGGGCGTTGTGTGTGCTCGTCCAACGGGTTGCGCCTGCGCGCGGATTATTGTCATCCTGAGACGCGCCTCCGAACGATTCCCCGTCGGCTTTCCAGTCGCCGACGAAGACATCGAGGACGTCGTGCTGCGGACCACGCACCGGATGCGCGTGCGCTTGCGTTGGCTCTTGGGACATTGGTGCCTCCAACATGCTTGGGACATGTCCTTCTTGATGGCAAACGATGTGCCCGGCTTGCACTTTTCGGCGCGGGACGTTGTCAGCGCGCCGGCCAAACCCGTATGTCAGGCCGCACTGTGACGCTCGGCGCTCTTTCAATCTTCTTTGTTGTTGCTGTTCTCATGCACAACACCGAGGAGGCGCTCTTCCTTCCGGCTTGGTCCGTGCATGCCGCCCGTTGGTATCGTCCGGTGGACCCTCTCGCGTTCGGCTTTGCCGCCGCAGCGCTTTCGCTGCTGTTGGTCGTTGTTGCTTTGCTCGCGTTTCGCCGAGGACCAAACTCCGTTGCCGCATACCTGTTCTTCGGCTACGTGTTTGCCATGGTTGCCAACGCCTTGGTTCCGCACCTGGTCGCCACACTTGCCCTGCGCAAGTACATGCCTGGCACCGCGACCGGGTTGCTGCTCAACGTTCCTGTCGGCCTCTATCTCTTGCATGAGGCCTTGAGCCAAGGCTGGGTCGACGGCCGCATCTTCCTCTGGGCCGCGCCTGCCGTGGCCGTTGGCCTCGTCGTCAGCATCCCGGTGTTTCTCGCTTTGGGCCGTGTGTCGATGGCCGCGCTTCACCGTCTGGGCAGGGACCGGAATGCGGCTTAACATGGCGCTGCGGCCGACTTGGCCGAGGCGTGTTCGAGCCCTGTCTCGGGCATCACTGGAGCAACCATGATCGACGCGCAGTGGCCACTTTTTCTCCTGGCTTCGCTGGCGGTCATCATCACCCCAGGGCAAGACATGGTCCTGGTCATGTCCAAGGCGGTGACCCAAGGCACGCGAGCCGGCGTCGCGACCGCGGCGGGGGTCAGCGTTGGTCTCGTGGGGCATACCATCCTCGCAACACTCGGTCTTGGTGCTCTGCTGCGCACTTCGGAGTGGCTTTTCACGGGCATCAAGTTCGCAGGAGCCGCGTACCTCTTGTACCTCGGTATCCAGTTGTTGTGCACTCGCGCTGCCGAACTTGGAGCCGAAGCGTCGACCAAACGGTCCCATCTGCGCCTGTTTGCCACCGGCGCCGTGTCGAACATCAGCAATCCGAAGATCGCGATCTTCTACTTTGCTTTCCTGCCGCAGTTCGTTGCCACCCCTGCGCAGAACCCGGCACTCACGGTCTTCACACTCGGCTTGGTCTTCGCAGCACTGACGTTTCTCATCAAGGGGCCGGTGGCGGTCTTTGCAGGGCGACTTTCACACTGGTTTCAGGCGCAGCCCAAGGCTCTGCTGTATCTGTACCGGTTCAGCGGTCTTGTCATGGTCGGATTGGCGGTTCGTCTGGCTCTGTCGCGGCGTAGCGACGCCTGATGCGGCGCGCCCGAAGAAGACAACAGGGGGCAGTATGGCAAGGATCGCGTCCTGGGCCGGCAGGCTCGGCCTCTGGCTTGCAATCGCGGCGTTGGTGACGGTGGTCCTGTCGCCGATCGGCTACCGTCTCGGCTGGTGGGGCGTGCCCATCGCGCTGCTCCAGATGTTGAAGTGGGCGGTTTACCTCGGCATCGCCGGCGGCGTGCTGTCGGCCATTGCGTTCCTGCTGCAACGACGGGCCGGGGCGCTCGGCGGGCTGGTGCTCGCGCTGCTGGTCATCGCCTATCCGCTGATCCAATGGCGCAAAGTGCAGAACCTGCCGTACATCCACGACATCACCACCGACACCGACAAGCCTCCCGTCTTCGCAGCGTTGGCTGGCGCCCGCAAGGCCGCTCCCAACGGCGCGGAACACAAGGGCGCCGATATCGCCAGGCAGCAGAAGCAGGCGTATCCGGACCTGGTGCCGTTCGATTCGAAGCTGCCGCCGGCGGAGTTGTTCGCCAAGGCGAAGGCACTCGCGCAGGACATGAAGTGGGAGATCGCCAGTGCCGATGCGGCGCAGGGTCGGCTGGAGGCGTCCGAGCGCAGCCTGTTGTACGGATTCACTGACGACATGGTGCTGCGCATCGTGGCTCGCGACGGCGGCAGCCGACTGGACATGCGTTCGATGTCGCGCGTCGGTCGCAGCGACGTCGGCGTCAATGCGGCACGCATCTCCGCCTTCATGACGAGGCTGCGTTCGAGCGGCGCCTGAGGCGGAGCGTCATTGGCGCCCCGCCCAAGGCCGCAGGCGAGTGCGCGATCCGGATTGCTGATGCGAACCCTCTTCGGTGTCGTCGGGTTACTTTGCCTTGCCCTCTCGATATGGCTGGCGGCCAGGCGAATCCGCGTCCGGTGGTTCGGCGTCGCCGTGACAGGTCGCGTCGTGGATCACGAAAAACGCGAGATCGACGAATCCCCGACATACCTGCCGATCGTTGCTTTTCGCGACATCCATGGCCACGAGCATCGATTCACTTCGGTTGCCGGGGGCTCGTCGCGAAGCCCATCCCAGGGTTCCGACGTGCCGGTGCGCTACCTGCCTTCCGATCCGACCGTGGCCTATGTGGCGACGTTCCTGCACATGTGGGCGGCGCCACTGGCGCTTGCCGCCCTGGGGGTGGCCGGTATTGCCGCGTTGTGGGGCGATTGAGCGGGTACGCGTCTCGGAACCTGACGGGCAGGGAAGCGGTCTAGCTGAAGTCGGCGACAGGACACCGGGAGACACGGTCGTCTGCCCGGATGACGATCTGGCGGCCCAGGCGGGCGAGGGGGGCTGGTCGTTCTTCCACAAGGACGGAACGCCCTACGCCTGAGGGTCGTCGCCCGCGACCCTGCGCCAAGTCGACCGGAATCAGTCGCTGGCTTCGGCCGGCGCCTGGCCGCTTCGGCCTACTTCTTGCGCCGCCTGAGTGCCTCTTGAAGGAATGCAACCGTCGTCGCCTCGCTGGCCTTCTTGCCATCCAGGCTCACCAGGATCGCCACATCGTCCAGAAGCACGCCGGCCCGCCAGCCGGCGTCCGGCGCGACCCACGCCTTCCTGCCGAGGCCCGGCAGGCGCTTGAATCCCTTCACGAGCGACGGTTCCTCGTAGTACCTCGGCGCAACCACCGTGAGGATCGCATCGGCCTCGCCATTCTCGTCCGTCCACTGGCAACTGGCGCCTCCCGCCGCATGCTTCCCCGGGCCGACGGTTGCTCCGACATAGGCTGAAATCTCGGCCGGCGAGAACAACTGGCACTGCGCGTTGGCCGTGGCGCTGCCTTTTGCATCGCCAGCAAGGACGTCCCGTACCTTTCCCGGGTCGGCCACTTGGGCCCAGGCCGTGTTTCCGACGGCGGCTATCAGCACGAACACGGCATGTCGCATTTCCCCTCCACGAGTCCATGGGTCGACGAGCCCGGACGGGCTGACTGAAGGCGGCAACGGTGCGATGATGCGTCACTTTGACAACGGGCAATCACCGAGGTAGACATGCCTTCAGAGCACAAGGCTTCCGGTCCAGCGTCGTACTTCCCCGCCATCGAGAAGAAGTATGGTCAGCCCATCGCCCACTGGATGCAAGTTCTCGCGAAAGCGGGGCCGCTCAAGCACATGGAGCTGGTGAACCACTTGAAGTCGGAACACCGGTTGGGCCACGGCCATGCCAATGCGCTCGTTGCGTCGTACCTGGCCCCCACCGCCCAAGACGAGGCCCGATGATGCTGACAAAAATGACCGACATGAAGAACATGACGATGACGTCGAAGACGACCCGATCCCTGTTGCTGTCGTGTGCGCTGGTGTTGGCCGGATGCGCTGCGCCGGTCGCGACGTTCGAACGCGACGCCGGCGCCGCATCGGCGGCCGCTCCCTGGACCGGCAAGGTCCTGGTGACCGAGAACGCGCTGCCCGCAGCCGCGAAGGCGACCGTGCTCGGGAAACTGACCGTGAGTGCATCGAGCGGCTACGGCGGTGGCGCGCGCCTGTACCCGCAGTTGGCCGACGAAGCCCGCAAGGTCGGCGCCAACGCGGTCGTCACCGTGACCGGCTACAACCGGCCGACCGCGTTCTCGTGGGCCGCACCACACGTCAGCGGCGTCGCGGTCCGCGTCGACGACGGCGCACTGGCCCAGTTGAAGGGCGAGTCGTTCTAGAACCTGTCAACGCGATGCGGGCGCTCGCGGCCCCGCCGGTGAGCTCGCGAGCGCCCCTGCAGCCACCCTCGGTGCAGCACCGGCGGCCCGCAACCCAACGAGGCCGCCCACTTGGCGAAAAGGCGTTCGTAGGCCAAGATCCGCCAATGATCCGCTGCCGTCCGAGGCGCCTGGCGCCACTCGTGTTCCTCGCGTTCGTGCACGCCGGCCTCGCGCAGACGCCGACGCCTCCGCCACTGCCGAGCGCGATCTTCACCGCACCATCCACGAACCCCACGCTGGAGCGCAACAAGGCCACTGTCGTCGCGTTCTACGACCTGATGTTCAACCGATCGCAGCCTGCCGAGGCGATGCGGCTGTACGGGGGCAGCTCGTACACACAACACAACCCGGAAGTGCCGGACGGTCGCGACGCCTTCATCCAGTTCTTCGAGAAGATGGCGCGCGGCTATCCGGGAAAGTCGGTCGTCTTCAAGCGGGTGTTCGCGGAGGGCAACTTCGTCACCCTGCACGGCGAGCATCAGTTCCCCGGCTGGCGCGGCGGCCGCTGGGCCGCGATCGACATCTTCCGCCTGGATGACGACGGCCGTATCGTCGAGCACTGGGACGTGCTCCAGAAGGTGCCGGGGTCGTCGGCCAATGCCAACGGCATGTTCTGACGAGGACCGTCGTCCAGGAACGCCATGAACACCGAGTCGAGCACACCCAGGAGGCCGCCATCCGTCGGCATGGCACTCCTGCTGTATCTGGGCTATCTGGCCATCTTCTTCGCGACGTGGGCGGTCAACGGTGTCGACTACCCGCGCATCGGCGAGAGTGTCCAGACGACGAAGCTCTGGTACGCGTTGCCGACGTTGTTCGGCGGCGCCTTCCTCGTCGTGGCGATCAGCCTGCTCGGCTGGTGGCGGCTCGTCCTGTTCGACGGATCAAGGGCCGGTCCCCGGTGGGCGTGGATACTGCCGATCGTGATCTTCGGCCTCATCGTCTACAACCTGTCCCGCCTGGACTTCGGCAGGATCTCCGCCGAACTCCTCTTCTGGTCGACGCTGGGTGCGGTGGGCGTGGGCTTCGGTGAAGAAATGATCACCCGGGGCAGCATGGTCGTCGGATTGCGAACCCGCTATCCGGAGGGCCGGGTCTGGCTGTTCAGCACGTTGCTGTTCTCGGCGCTTCACGTTCCCAACGTGATCTTCGGATTGCCGTTGTGGCAGATGCCGTTCCAGGTGCTGTTGACGTTCATCTTCGGCAGCGGCTTGTACATCGTCCGCCGCATCTCGGGGACCCTGATCCTGCCGATCATCCTGCACGGCTTGTGGGACAGTGCGTTGTTCCTGGGTGTCGCCACCGGATCGGGCGCCTCGCCGATCCAGTTCATCGTTTATCCGCTGGCGATCGTCTGCCTGATCGCGGTGCTGCGGAAGAACCGGACACCGGACGGCGAGTCCACGTTCCCGGGAGCCCTCAGGCGGCGTCGCGCCACTTGATCGAGCAGCCGATGCTGCTGTGCTGGACCGTCGGTCCGCGCCCGGTCTCGGCGATCAGCGTCATCGCCTCGAACAGTTCGCGTCGTGCACCGGGTGCCGTCTCCTTGCGCGACGCATCCAGCCGGCCGCGGTACTGCAACTCGCCGGCGGCGTTGAAGCCGAAGAAGTCGGGCGTGCAGGCCGCATCGTAGGCACGGGCCACGGCCTGCGACTCGTCGTACAGGTACGGGAACGGCAGGCCCCAGGCCTTGGCGACGACCTTCATGTTGTCGAACGAATCCTGCGGGTACGCGACCGGGTCGTTGGCGCTGATGCCGACGACGCCGATGCCCATTGCCTGCAGCGCCTTCGCATCGCGCACCAGTCGATCCTTGATCGCGATCACGTACGGGCAGTGGTTGCACATGAATACCACCAGCAGGCCGCGCGGGCCGCGGCAGTCGGCCAGTGTCCAGGTGCGCCCGTCGACACCGGGCAGGGAGAAGTCGGGGGCAGGGGCGCCCATCGTGTCGGAACGTCCTTCGGCGGCCATGGCGGTTCGTCACTTGTCGGTTGAAGACGCTCGCATGGTAGGCAATCGGTCGACGGGTGCCAAGCATTCCCCGCCCGCGCGAAGTGGAGGGTACGAGGTGTGTGCCTTGGTGTCGGTCACACCAGCCACCGGTCTATGATCTCGAAAAATCGTCGGAGGCAGGCATGCATAGGATGATGGGAGCGGCCGTGATCGTGGTCGCCGGCTTGTCGGCAGGATGCGCGGCCAAGCCGGCTGCGCCGGTCGCGCCCGACGCCCCGTCCGGCATCCACACGGTGGCGGACGATCGGTTGCGCAAGGTGGTCTTGCGCCGTATCGCGATGGCCGAATCGACCGATGGGAGCATCGGCAATCCGACCGTGGTCTCGGTCGCCCCGGTGAGCCGCGAAGGGGTCAGCGTGCTGGAACACTGGGTCGTCGACAGCAACGGCCGGCGTGTCGAGTATCGCGTGCTGTTCCGTCCGTCGCCGCAGGGCGGAACGGAGGTCGGGGTCGCCAAGGTGGAGGACTGACACGACCTTTCCGGCCCCGTGCGGCCGCCGACACGCGAACCACCGCCTGTCTGGCCGCAACACCCACCCGAAGGGTTGTCGACGACCGGCCGTTGATCGGGGCGGGAGCCCGGGCGTAACGTTGCGCGTCAGCATCCGGGCCGGCCGTTGCCCCATGCGCGTACCGCGCGGCGAGGTCGTTCGTTGCGTCGACCCTCATCGAAGGAGCTGTGCCGTGGGCATCCTGGACGGAGTACTTGGCAATGCGTCGAAGATCGACGCGTCGAAGATTCAGGGCGAGTTCGCCCCGCTGCTGGCGCCCGGCGAGAAGGTGGAACACGCGTACCAGCTGATCCGGGACTACTTCGTGTTCACCGACAAGCGCCTCGTGCTGGTCGACAAGCAGGGGCTCACCGGCAGCAAGGTCGAATACCACTCCGTCCCTTACAAGAGCATCACCCACTTCAGCGTCGAGACCGGCGGGACGTTCGACCTCGACGCCGAGCTGAAGATCTGGATCTCGGGCACCGCGATGCCGCTGCAGAAGCAGTTCAACAAGAAGCTGAGCATCTACGAGGTCCAGGCCGTGCTGGCGGCGTACGTGATGCGTTAGTCGGGAAGACTCGCCCGGCGGCCCATGAAGGGGTGAGGGGTGAGGCGTCGCATGAAGCGGATCGTCGGCGTCGTGTGGCGATGGGCAACCTGGCCATTCGACCGAGGGGACGAGGCCGGCATCCACGCCATCGACGCGACCGCCATGGAGAGCATCATCCGGCATCTGGAAAGCACCGGGTGGCGGCAGACTTCCCGCTACGGAGGCTTCGATGCCGGGATCGACTACGACTGCATCCGGTTGAAGCGGCGTGGTGTGCGCCTGAAGTGCGAGTGGAATCACGACGACGGATGGCGCATCGCGGGCCCGCGCGAAGCGGTCGATGCGCTGGCGGCGGAGCTCGGCTTTCGGGCCGTCGCTCGACGGGCAAGGGCCGGCACCGAAACCTGAGGCGTCATGATCGACCCCGTCGATTGGGGCGCATCGGGCCTGCACACCGATGCCAGGTGGTAAGTTATCGGCAAGTGATGACATGGAGGCAGACATGCCGACCACCAGGCATCTGCAATTCGCCGTCGAATCCGGCGGGGACGCCGTTTGACGACCTTGCTGATCCGCCGTGCCACCGCGGTGGTCACGATGGATGCGCAGCGGCGGGAGCTGGCCGACGGCGCGGTCTTCATCCGCGACGGCGTGATCGAGGCGGTCGGTTCCGCCGACGAAGTGCCCGCCGAGGCGGACGAGGTGGTCGACGCCCGGGGGCTGCTGGTGATGCCCGGCCTGGTCAACACCCACCATCACATGACGCAGTCGCTGACACGTGCGATGGGACAGGACGAGGAACTGTTCGGCTGGCTGCGCACGCTGTACCCGATCTGGGCCCGGCTGACGCCGGAGATGGTGCGGGTCAGCACCCAGACCGCGATGGCCGAACTGCTGCTCTCCGGCTGCACCACCAGCAGCGACCACATGTACCTGTTCCCGCGCGGGGTCAGCCTGGACGACAGCATCGAAGGTGCGCACGAGATCGGGATGCGGTTCCACGCATCACGCGGCTCGATGAGCGTGGGCGCCTCGCGCGGCGGGCTTCCGCCGGACGAAGTCGTCGAGGACGAGACGGCGATCCTGCGCGAGACCCGGGATGCGATCGAACGCTGGCACGACCCGGGGCGGTACGCGATGCTGCGTGTCGTGGTCGCGCCTTGTTCACCGTTTTCGGTCAGCCGGGACCTGATGCGCGAGGCCGCGGACCTGGCCCGCAGTTACCGGGTGTCGCTGCATACCCACCTGGCCGAAAACGACAACGACGTCGCCTACACACGTGACAAGTTCGGCTGCACACCGGCCGAATACGTCGAGTCGCTCGGCTGGACCGGGCCGGACGTGTGGTGCGCCCACGCGGTGAAGCTGGATGCACCGGGCATCGGCCTGTTCGCACGCACCGGCACCGGAGTGGCGCATTGCCCGTGCTCCAACCTGCGGCTGGCCTCGGGCATCGCGCCGGTGCGCGCGATGCGCGACGCCGGTGTGCCAGTCGGACTGGGCGTGGACGGTTCGGCCTCCAACGACGCCGGCCACATGCTCGCGGAAGCCCGGATGGCGATGCTGCTGCAACGGGTGGCCAGCCCTCGTGGGCCGGCGGCGATGGGGGCACGCGAGGCACTCGAGATCGCCACCCTCGGCGGCGCGCGGGTGCTCGGCCGCGACGACATCGGCGCACTCGCACCGGGCATGGCGGCCGATCTGGTCGCCTGGCCGCTCGACGAGGTGGGGCTGGCCGGCGCGCAGCACGATGCGCTGGCGGCGCTGCTGTTCGGTCATGTCGCGCGGCCACGCCATGTCTGGATACAGGGAAGGTGTGTCGTCCGCGACGGTCGACTGACCACGGTCGATCTGCCGGTGCTGGTCGAGCGCCACAATGCGCTGGCCAGGCAACTGTTGAAGGGCTGACTTGGATCCCTCGCGATGAAACGCCTGCTGGTCGTGGTCTGCGCGTGGACTCTGCTCGCCTGCACCGGCGTGCCGGAGAACGTCACGCCCGTCGACCGCTTCCAGGTCGAGCGCTACCTGGGCACCTGGTACGAGATCGCGCGGCTCGATCATTCGTTCGAGCGCGGCCTGAGCAAGGTGACCGCCGAGTACTCCCTGCGCCCGGACGGCGGCGTCAAGGTCGTCAACCGCGGCTACTCGGAGGCCGACCGCGCGTGGAAGTCGGTCGAGGGCAAGGCCTTCTTCGTCCAGACGCCGGATCTCGGCCACCTGAAGGTCTCGTTCTTCGGACCGTTCTACGGGTCGTACGTGGTGTTCGAGCTGGATCGCGAGGCCTACCAGTACTCGGTGATCAGCGGACCGGACAAATCCTACCTGTGGATCCTCGCGCGGCGTCCGGAACTTCCGGATGCGTTGAAGCGTCGCCTTGTTGAGACGGCGGCGGCCCGAGGCTTCGACACGAGCAAGCTCGTCTTCGTCTCGCATTGACCGTCGACCGCGTTTGCGCGGTCGACGTGATCACCGGGGACACCCGCGCCGGTCGGGCGCCGGCGGCGGGTGGTGTCAGGACCGCGTGGTCATCAAGGCCGACTCGGCCAGCCGGTGCGCCGGCAGCCACGCCGTCGACAAGTGCCCCAGCGGCTCCTCCAGCATCGCCGCCGCCTCGTGCAGCGCGGCGATCAGTTGCGCACCCTGGCCGTCGATCTCGGTGAACGCCTCGGCAGTCAGCGAGTTCCGCAGGTGACCGAAGAAGGTGAGCAGATAGGTGTGCTGCGCATCGACCAGCGGGCGAACGTCGTCCTCGAATTCGATCGGATCCCGCAGCGGCACCCAGCCGCCGGCCACCGGCGCGACGCCGCGCACCATGCCCTCGGGCACGTAGTTCAGCATCTCGAGCGCTTCGTTGCCCAGGAAGCTGCGTGTCGACAGCAGGCTGATCACTTCGAGCGGACGCTCCTCGGCCAGGCCATAACGCTGCGACAGCCGACGGCTCTGTTCCGGGTCGTCGACGAGCTGGCACAGGAATGTCTGCGGCATGTCCTGCGCCGGCGGCTGCAGCATCTCCAGCAGCTTGGCGATCGAGGCGCCGGTGCCGCACAGGTCGACCAGCAGCGACCGGGCGCCGAACTCCTGCCGGCAATACGCGAGGTACGCCGGATCGCCGCTGGTGCGGGCGGCACGCGAGGTGTACCAGTACTGCGATGCCGGGCCGGCCACGCCGAGGGCGGCAGCGACCGCATCGTACGCACGTTTCAGGTAACGGCCGTCACGCGAGGCAAAGAGCACCTTGTCGCGGCCGCTGCCGGCCGCATGACCGAGCAGCATCGCCGCGCAGGTCACCAGCACGGGAATGTTCAGTTCGGTCTGCAGGCGATACAGCCACGCCGGCATGCCCGGGTCGCGACTCATCAGCCGCGCGGCGCGCAGCGCCTCGACCAGTTTCGGAAAGCCGTTGACGTACAGGTGTTTCTCGACCGGTGTCGGCTCGGCGATCCGGGACAGCCGGGCACGCATGCCGGCCTGGGTCGCCATCGCGACATCGGACTGTGCATTGTCGCCCAGATGGACACACTGGATCCGCTGCTGCGCGCAATCGCGCCACAACACGCCGCGCCGCTTGCCGTGGCTGGAGCGGACGATCGGCAGGTCCAGGTCGAGACCGGCGCGTTCCAGCAGCAGGCGGATCGCCCCGTCGGGCAGGTACATGTCGGTGAGCAGCACACTTTCGGCGTCGAGCTTGGCCAGGTTGTCGGCGATCGGCAGCACGTTGTCGAGTTCGAGCTGCAGTTCGATGCCGGCGACCTCGCGTGTGCGTTCCTCGGTCCATTCGAGCCTTGCGGCCAGGTGGGCGTAGATGTCGGACAACGAGTATTCGCCGGCCTCGACCGCGCGCTCAGCCTCGACCCGGCGGGTGGCGAAACCAGGTACCCCGATCCGTTGTTCGATCGCGAGGAAGACCTGTCCGGCCCGGATGCAACGACGGGCGATCAGCGTGTCGAAGATGTCGAAGGTCCGGATCGAGCGCTTGAGACCGGCGTCGCCGACCGACGCCGCCGCCGGGGCCACCGCGGTGCCACCGGCCTCGTCCATCCCGAGCGCGCGGCGATCGCCGTAGATCAGGTTGTAGTCGGTGCGGGCGATCTCCGCGTAGCCCTTGGCGTTCATCGCCCGGGCGAATCCCGCCTCGGCATCGGCGTGATAGTGCCGCGACGGTTCGGTGACGACGAAGACCGGACGGCGCGTGAAGCGCGATTTCTCGATCACTTCCAGGTCCAGGCCCTCGATGTCGATCGACAGCAGATGCAGACCCTGCGGAAAGCAGGACTCGAGCAGCTCGTCCAGTGTCACCGAGTCGACATCGACCGCGTGCTCGACGGTGCCGATGTTGCCGAACGAGCGGATGTGGCCGACATCGACCGAGGACAGCTCGCTGTGGGTGGCGATGTTGATCCGCACCTTCGCCGGCGATCCCGGGGGTGCGACCGCGAGGTTCAGCACGACGTCGTCGCCGCGCACCTTGCGCAGCGCATCGACCAGTCCGGGATTGGCCTCGACCAGCACACCCTTGCCCTGCCATTTGTGACGGAACAGGTAGGTGTTGCTGGTCTGGATCGGGTGGTTGGCCCCGATCTCCATGTAGCGGATCGAATCGGCCGGCAGGCCGTTGCGCGCGAAATGCGCCTTCAGCAGTCCGTCGAGGATCAGGTCCTCGCCGAGCTGGCCGTATTGTTCCTGCAGGAACGTCGGCAGGCCGTTGGCCGCGACATCGTGCTGACGGCACTGCACCTGCACCCAGGGGTTCTCGAGTCTCATCGTTTCCTCGTCACTGTTCCCGTCGGCCGCGTCGTCGCGCCGCACATTCAGATCGGCAGACCGGACAGCCGCGACGCAAGCACCCGTTCGCGTGCGTCCAGGCCAGCGAGCCAGTGGCCGACCGCCTGGCCATCGATGTATTCCTTGGCAAAAGCCGGCGGCTGCTCGCCGATCGCGCGATACATAGGCGCCCAGGTGCACAGGTAGTTCACCGTTTTGCGACCGGTGCCGGCGCTGCTCAGGCCTTCCTTGCGAAGCGATTGCAGGTAGAAGCGGTCGCCCAGGCTGGCCATCTGCTTGGGCATCAGTGCCCAGCGCGACAAGGTGTGGAACGCGCCGCGTGACAGGCAGTAGCAGTTGGTGTCGACGTGCTGGCCGGTGACGTCCTCGCCGACGCCCAGAGGCATCACGGTGCCGTTGTCGCGGACCAGCTGGCGCAGCGTATGGACATAGTCCGCGCCGCTGTCGACCAAGGTCTCGACGCAGCTCTCGACGTGTTCGGGTGAAAACCAGTTGTCCGCATCGAGGAAACAGACGCCGTCGTAACCTTCGCTGGCGGCAAGGATCGCGCCGACCGCACGCGGCGTGTTGCCGTAGTCGGCATGGCCGCGATCGAGCCGCAGGTGCCGCAGCGGTTCATCGTCGAGCCAATCCTGCGCGAACCCGTCGGCCACCATGATGTGGTCGGCCGGGTACGTCTGCTCGCGTACGCTGGCCAGGTTGCGTTGCAGGTATTCGCGCGGCTCCTGGTAGTAGGGAGTCACCACGGCGATCCGCATGGGCGGCATCCTTCCTCGGTGGCGGGCGGCTTCGCCCGGAATCAGGGACAGGACACCAGCGTAGCGGGGCCTTCGCGGGCCGGTTCACCGGCAAAGGCGGGGAAAAGACCGTCAATTCGCGTGTGAACCCCGGGTCTGCGCATAGACCCGGGTGAACTCCGCGCCGAGCAGGAAGATCTGCGACGAGTAGTAGACCCACAACATCACGACCACCAGGGAGCCGGCGGCGCCGTACGCCGAGGCGACGCCGGTGCGTGCCACGTAGACGCTGATCAGGAAGCGGCCGATCGTGAACAGGATCGCGGTCACGACCGCACCGGGCAATACGTCGTGCCAGGTGACCTGGACCCGGGGTATCCACTTGAAGACGGTCGCGAACACCGTGATCGTCAGCAACAGGCCGAGGCCGAGGTCCAGGCCCTGGGCGATCAGCGGCCAGAAGCCGAACAGGTCGCTCCACCATCGATTCAACGCCGAGACGATCGCACCAAGCACCAGGGAGACCATCAGCAGGAAGGCGAGGCCGAGGATCACACCGAACGACAGCACACGCGCCCAGAGCACGGACCACAGGCCCAGCGTGTCCGCCGGCGGGGGCGCACGCCAGATGCGGTCCAGCGCCTGTTGCAGCTCGGTGAACACCGTGGTGGCGCCGACGAGCATCGCGACCAGTCCGACTGCGGTGCCCCACCAGTTGTCCGACGGGCGATGAACGGTCGCCACCAGCGACTGGACCGTCGCGGCCGCCTGCGCGCCGAACAGATCCCGCAACTTGGCGCCGAGCTCGCCGTTGGCGGCCTCCTGGCCGAAGACCAGTCCCGTGACCGAGACGACGATCAGCAGCAGCGGTGCCAGCGAGAAGCAGGTGTAGTAGGACAACGCGGCGCCCATGCTCGGTGCCTGGTCGTCCCGCCAGCCGTCGAACGCGGCCTGGGCCATCCGCAGCCACGAGGTGTGTTCGACCGGGCGCGAACCCGGGCTGCCGGGGGCGGGGGTCCGGGGGTGGAAATCGAGTACGGCCATCGATCGAGTGTGGGCCCTGCGCTGCCATCGGCGCAGCGGACGAATCGCCCGGCGGATGTCGGACACTCCCTACAACGGATGGAACCAGCCACCCGAGGCGGCATGAATGGGGCCGGCCGGCCTGAAACGGACCCGGCCGCCCGAAGGCGGCCGGTGAGCTCATCGATCCGTGTGGCCGCGACCCGCCGCGAGGGCGGGCCGGGGACCGGTGCTTAGCGCAGCAGCGCGAGCACGTTGTTGGGGATCGAGTTGGCCTGCGAGAGCATCGCCGTGCCGGCCTGCTGCAGGACCTGCGAGCGGGTCAGGGCGGCGGTCTCCGAGGCGAAGTCCGCGTCCATGATCCGGCTGCGGGCGGCCGACTGGTTCTCGACGGCGACCTGCAGGTTGCTGATGACCGACTCGAAGCGGTTTTGCACCGCACCGAACTGGGCGCGCTTGGAGTTGATCTCGCTGAGCGCCGAGTCGATCTGGGTGATCGCCGCACGGGCGTTGGAGGCGCCCTGCGTGGCGGTGGCACCCGAGGTGGCCGCGTCGTTGATGCGCAGCGCCGAGGAGCCCGAGGTGGTGAAGGACTTGAACACCTCGCTCGAGGAGGCCGACAGGTCCACACCGGTCACCGAGATCTTGTCCTCGGTGGACACGCCCGCGCCGACCTGGAACTCGAGACCGGCGGTGCTCTTGAGCACCGAGGCGCCGTTGAACTTGGTCGCGTCGATCGTGCGGCCGATCTCCTGCTGCAGCTGGCTGAACTCCTCGTTCAGGCTGGTCTGGTCCGAGGTGCTGTTGGTGGCGTTGGCCGACTGCACGGCCAGCTCACGCATGCGCTGGAGCATGTCGCCGACCTTGCCCAGCGAGCCCTCGGCGGTCTGCGCCAGCGAGATGCCGTCGTTGGAGTTGCGGATGGCGACGTTCATGCCGCGCACCTGGGCGTTCATCCGCTCGGCGATCGCCAGACCAGCGGCGTCGTCCTTGGCGCTGTTGACGCGCAGGCCCGTCGACAGACGCTGGATCGCGTTCGACAGGGTGTTCTGAGTCGTGCTGAGGTTGCGCTGGGCATTCAGCGACATCAGGTTCGTGTTGATGATCTGGGCCATTTCAAACTTCCTTCGACAATTCGTTGGTTCGAGGCCTTCGGGGCCACCCGGTCGGGGCAAATGCGCCCCAGATGCCAGGGTTATCGTCGGATCGCGGAGGGGCTTGAACGGCTGCGGGCCGCGAAATAGGAGTTCTTCCTACACGGGGCACCGAGAACTTCGCAGCCGGGAAAAAGAAGACTTCGGATTCAAGAAACCCGGCATTGCGCCGAGTATGGCCGGGACCGCGAAGAACACGCGGATGTGATCAGCCAACGGAGCCAGTCTATGACCACCGATCAACGCCTGATGTCGGAAATACGGGAAGCCAATCTTTCCTATTTGATTCTTGCGCAGTCGCTGATCCGAAGCGACCGTGCGCAGGCCCTGTACCGCCTGGGCATCTCCGAGGATGTCGCCGATCTGATCGACCGGCTGACCACCGGCCAGATGCTGAAGATCGCCGCCAGCAACACGTTGCTGTGCCGTTTCCGCTTCGATGATTCGATGATCTGGGGCCTGATCACCGACCACGGCCGCCCGGCCGACGCCGAGTCCAATGCCTCGCGGCTGCACGCGAGCATCCTGCAGGCCGGCCGCTTCTCGGAGGCTTCCGAATGACTTCACGCAGCCTGGTCGAGGACAACCGGCAGGTCCAGCGGGCGATCCAGCTGATCGGCCTGGGCGCGAGGCTGCAGGTGCTGCAGGCGGAGACGGCGCTGCCGTACGAACGGCTGCTCCGGCTGTACAAGGAGGTGGCGGGCAAGTCGCCGTCCAAGGGGCAGCTGCCGTTCTCGACCGACTGGTTCATGACCTGGCAGCCGAACATCCACGCGTCGCTGTTCTTCAACATCTACGAATACCTGATCAAGGCCAGTGCGATCGACGAGATCGACGCGATCATCAAGGCCTACCAGCTGTATACGAGCGAGATCGCCGCCCACGGCGTCGAGCCGATGCTGACGGTGACCCGCGCCTGGCGCCTGGTCCGGTTCGTCGATTCGGGGATGCTGGTGACCACGCCGTGCACACGCTGCGGGGGCCGCTTCGTCGCTCACGCGTACGACCTGACCAAGGGGTATGTCTGCGGCCTGTGTGCGCCGCCGGCGCGCGCGGGCAAGGCCCGGCGCGGCGGGGCGATCCACTGACGACACCGCCTGGCGGCGGAGGCAGGCGGACCGGCGGCCCGAGTCGTCGGCCTCGCTCAAGACACGGCCCGCGCGGCCGTAAACCCGGGGGCGTCCCGCACAACACGGATTGCGTCGATCCATGTTCGTCATCATCGGTTATGTCATCGTTCTGGGTTCCGTGCTGGGCGGCTACGCGCTGGCCGGCGGGCACCTGGGTGCGCTCTGGCAGCCGCTGGAGGTGCTGATCATCTGCGGCGCGGCGCTGGGCGCGTTCATCGTCTCCAACAACATGAAGGTGCTCAAGGCCGTCGGCAAGTGCATCCCGGGGCTGCTGAAGGGTTCGAAGTACACGAAGTCGCGCTACATGGAACTGATGGCGCTGCTGTACGACGTGCTGCAGAAGGCGCGCAAGGAAGGCCTGATGTCGATCGAACGCGACGTCGAGGCCCCGCACGAGAGCCCGCTGTTCTCGAAGTATCCGAACATCTCGCACGACCACCATCTGATGGAGTTCATCACGGACTACCTGCGCATGATGGTCTCCGGGAGCCTGAACGCGTTCGAGATCGAGAACCTGATGGACAACGAGATCGACACCCATCACCACGAGTCGCTGGTCCCCGCACACGCGATCCAGAAGCTGGCCGACGGCCTGCCGGCGTTCGGCATCGTCGCCGCGGTGATGGGTGTGGTCAAGACAATGGCCTCGGTGGGCAAGCCGCCCGCGGTGCTCGGCGAGATGATCGCGCACGCGCTGGTCGGCACGTTCCTTGGGATCCTGATGGGCTACGGCTTCATCGGACCGCTGTCGGCGCTGCTCGAGCAGAAGGTCGACGAGGCGACCAAGGAGCTGCAGTGCGTGAAGGTGACGCTGCTGGCCAGCATGCAGGGGTATGCACCGGCGATCGCGGTCGAGTTCGGCCGCAAGGTGCTGTACTCGACCGAGCGGCCGACGTTCGCCGAACTCGAGTCGCACGTGAAGCAGAAGAAAGCCTAGCCCATGGCAGGCGAGAAGAAGCTCCAGCCGATCGTCGTCAAGCGGATCAAGAAGGGCGGTCACGGCCACCACGGCGGCGCCTGGAAGATCGCGTATGCCGACTTCGTGACGGCGATGATGGCGTTTTTCCTGCTGATGTGGCTGCTCGGTTCGACGACGCAGGGCGACCTGAAGGGCATCGCCGAGTATTTCCAGACGCCGCTGAAGGTGGCGCTGATGGGCGGCTCGGGATCCGGCGACTCCTCCAGCATCCTGAAGGGTGGCGGAGAGGACCTGACGCGCAGCGTCGGCCAGGTCAAGCGCGGATCCAATCCGCCGGCGCGTCGCAGCGACGCCGCGCAGAACGCACGCGGCGAGGCCCGGCGCCAGGAGGCCGAGCGGCTGCAGGCGTTGAAGGAGCGGGTCGAGGAGGTGATCACCGCCAATCCGAAACTCGCCGAGTTCCGGGCGCAGATCAAGCTCGACCTGACTCCGGATGGCCTGAGGATCCAGATCGTCGACGACCAGAGCCGTCCGATGTTCGATACCGGCAGCGCGGTCGTGCGCGACTACATGCGCGACCTGCTGCGCAACATCGGCAAGGTGCTCAACGACGTCGACAACCGGGTCAGCCTGTCGGGCCACACCGATGCGGCACGCTACGGGTCGGGTGAACGCGGCTATTCGAACTGGGAACTTTCGGCCGATCGCGCCAATGCGTCCCGCCGCGAACTGGTCGTCGGCGGCATGATCGAGACCAAGGTCGCGCGGGTCGTCGGCCTGGGGGCCGCGGTGCCGTACGACCCGACCAATCCGCTCAGTCCGATGAATCGCCGGATCTCGATCGTCGTTCTGAACCACGATGCCGAACAGAGGATCCTCGGCAACCTCGAGATGCAGGCCGGGCCCGATGCACTCACCGGGACACCGGCCGAAGCGCCCGCTGTCCCCGCAGTCCCCGCAAGCGAGCCGGGCCCGGCCGCCGCCGAGCCGTCCGCCGCGGAAATGGCGGGTGCCGCCGCCGCTAATCCCGCTGACGCGAGCGCGGCGCCCGCCGACAATCGTGTGCTGAAGCCCGCCAAGCCCTAGGAGTCCGCCGTGCCAGGTGCCGACATCAAGTTCCTGATCGTCGACGATTTCTCGACGATGCGCCGGATCGTGCGCAACCTGCTCAAGGAGATCGGCTACACCAACGCCGAGGAAGCGGAGGACGGCAACGTCGCGCTGACCAAGCTGCGCCACGGCGGCTACGGGTTCGTCGTCTCGGACATCAACATGCCGAACATGAACGGGTTCCAGCTGCTGGCGGGAATCCGCGGCGACGAGGCGCTCAAGCACATCCCGGTGCTGATGGTGACCGCCGAGGCGCGCAAGGAAGACATCGTGATGGCCGCACAGGGCGGCGCATCGGGCTACATCGTCAAGCCGTTCACGAAGGCCACACTCGAGGAGAAGGTGGTCAAGATCCTCGAGCGGATGGCAAAGGCCGCATGATGAACGCCGCGACGACCGAGGTGCGCGATGCCGAGGCGCAGGCCGCCGGCGACGAGCTGGTCCAGGTCCACCAGCGACTGGGCGAACTGACCCGGCTGCTGCATGACGCGCTGCACGCGCTCGGCCATGCCGACGCGCTGCGCAGCAGTGCCGACAGCCTGCCCGATGCCCGCAGCCGCCTGTCGTACATCGCCCGCCTGACCGGCGAGGCGGCCGAGAAGGTGCTCAACACGGTCGATGGCGCCCGCGACGAGCAGCAGGCCCTGGGCTCACGTGCCGGCGAGATGGCCGCGTTGCTGAAGGTCGATCCGGTGGGGGCGGTCGCCCGTGGCGACGTGCTGCATTTCATCGAGTTCACCAGCGGATGCGCCGAGCGCATGAACGGCCGGCTGACCGAGATCATGATGGCCCAGGATTTCCACGACCTGACCGGCCAGGTGATCGCGCGGGTCGTCGACCTGGCCAGCAACCTCGAGTCGCAACTGCTCCAGCTGCTGGTCGAGACCACGCCGCGCGAGCAGCGCGAAAAGCTCGAGACCGTGTGGCTGCACGGGCCCGTCGTCGACCCGTCGAAGCGGACCGACGTCGTCACCGACCAGCAGCAGGTCGACGACCTGCTCGACAGCCTCGGGTTCTGACGCCAGCGCACCGGGGGCAGCTATGTCCGGTCGGTCTTGCCGGCCCGCACTTCGCGGGCCGACCGCGTTCGACCACTGCGTTCGTCCGGCACCCGGCGACACACTCACCGGCATGGCGGTGCATTGCCGACGCGGGCCACCCGTCGGCGACGACCGGCCCCGGTCGGGATTAACACGGCGGCCGGCCCGCTTTTCACCGCTTAAGTTTTCCGCCCGGCCGAAATAATCGACTGCATCAGGCGCGCATGGTGCGTGCCTTCGCCTGCACCGAATTCCTCTCGACCGACGCATGGCCGACAGCGACCAGGACAAGGAAGACCGACAGCTACCCGCATCCGAGCGGCGACTGGCGCGCGCCCGGGAAGAGGGTCAGACCGCCCGTTCGCGTGATGCCGGTCATGCGCTGGTGCTCGGCACCGGGCTGGCGGCGGCGATGGTGCTCGGGCCCGGCCTCGGTTCGTCCACGCGCGACCTTCTGCGCGGTGCGTTGCGATTCGGTCGCGACCAGACCCGCATCGCCGAGACCATGCCGCTGTGGTTCGGCACGATCGCGATCGACGCGCTGATCATGCTGCTGCCGTTGCTGATCGTGCTGGCGCTGGCCGCGGCGATCGGCGGGATGCTGCCCGGCGGGCCGGTGTGGTCGACGAAACCGATGTCGATCCAGTTCAACCGGCTCGATCCGCGCAACGGGCTGTCGCGGATCTTCTCGCGCGACGGACTGGTCGACATCGTCAAGCTGCTGGCGATCGCCGCCGCGCTGATCGCGCTGTCGGCCTGGTTCACCACCGGGCGCATCGAACGCTTCGCCGCGCTGATGGTGGTGCCGCTGCCGTCGGCGCTCGCCGACACGGGCGGCATGTTCCTGCACGGCGCGGCGCTGCTGATCGGTGTGTTGTGGCTGGTGGCGGTGGTCGATGTGCCGCTGCAGTGGTTCCGCTTCCGCACGAACATGATGATGACCGTGCAGGAGGCCCGCCAGGAGCTCAAGGAATCCGAAGGGGATCCGATGGTCAAGGGCCGGATCCGCAGCCGGCAGCGCGAGATGGCGCGGGCGCGGATGCTGGCCGCGGTGCCGAAGGCCGACGTCGTGATCACCAACCCGTCGCACTTCGCGGTCGCGATCCGGTACGACGAGGCACTGCTGGGCGCGCCGAGGGTGATCGCCAAGGGCGCCGATTTCATGGCCGCGCAGATCCGCGAGACCGCGAAGGCCGCCGGCGTGCCGCTGGTGTCGGCGCCGCCGCTGGCGCGGGCGCTGTATGCCCACGTGGAGCTGGATGCCGAGATTCCGGCGGCGCTGTACGCGGCCGTCGCGCAGGTGCTTGCCTACGTGTTCCAGCTGCGCCGCCACGTGCCCGGACGCGGGCCGATGCCGACCGAGCCGGATGACCTCGAGGTGCCGCCGGACCTGGATCCCGGTCCCGCGCCGGCCTCCGCCGAGGGTGACGAATGACGAGCGGCGTGGCGTCCGACCGCGCCCGCGGCACGCGGGTGGCTCTCGGTTCGTTCGAGATCGAGCTGCCGCCGGTGCGGTCACTCGCGGTGCCGCTGGCAATCGTGCTGATGCTCGGCATGATGATCCTGCCGCTGCCGACGCTGCTGCTGGACCTGCTGTTCACGTTCAACATCGCGATCGCGCTGCTGGTGATGCTGGTCGCCTCCTACACGCGCCGGCCGCTGGACTTCGCGGTGTTCCCGTCGGTGCTGCTGGTGACGACGCTGCTGCGGCTGTCGCTGAACGTGGCCTCGACCCGGGCGGTGCTGTTGTACGGCCACACGGGGCCGGACGCGGCCGGCAAGGTCATCGAGTCGTTCGCCCATTTCCTGATCGGCGGCAGCTTCGCCGTCGGCATCATCGTGTTCGCGATCCTGACCGTCATCAACTTCGTGGTCGTCACCAAGGGTGCGGGACGGATTGCCGAGGTGTCGGCGCGATTCGCACTCGACGCGATGCCGGGCAAGCAGATGGCGATCGACGCGGACCTGAACGCGGGCACGATCGACCAGGCCGAGGCGCGGCGGCGACGCGCGGAGGTCGCCCAGGAGGCGGACTTCTTCGGTTCGATGGACGGTGCCTCGAAGTTCGTCCGCGGCGATGCGATCGCCGGCATCCTGGTGCTGTTCATCAACGTGATCGGCGGGCTGGCGATCGGTGTCATCGGGCACGACCTGCCGATCGAGCGCGCGGCGTCCAACTACGTGCTGCTGGCGATCGGTGATGCACTGGTCGCGCAGGTGCCGTCGCTGGTGATCTCGGTGGCCGCGGGCCTGGTCGTCTCGCGGGTCGGCGACGGCGACGACGTCGGCGGCCAGCTGATCACGCAACTGTTCTCGATTCCGCGCGCACTCGGGCTGACCTCGGCGCTGATCGCGCTGCTGGGCGTGATCCCGGGCATGCCGCACTTCGCGTTCCTGCTGCTCGCCGCGGCGTTCGGTTATGCGGCCTGGTGGCTGGCCGAGGCCCAGCGCAGGCAGCAGGCGACACCGCCGCCGCCTCCGGCGCCGACCAACGCCAATCCCGAGGCGAGCTGGGACGACGTGGCTCCGCTGGACGTGCTCGCCCTCGAGGTCGGCTACCGGCTGATCTCGCTGGTGGACAAGGATCAGGGCGGCGATCTGCTGACCCGGATCAAGGGCGTGCGCAAGAAGTTCGCCGCCGAGGTCGGTTTCCTGCCGCCGCCGGTGCACATCCGCGACAACCTCGAGCTGCGGCCCACCGCCTACCGGGTCCTGCTGAAGGGGGTCGTCGTCGGTGAAGGTGAGGCGTTCCCCGGCATGCTGCTGGCGATCAATCCCGGTTTCACGACGCAGGTGTTGCCGGGCACCGCGACCACCGATCCGGCGTTCGGCCTGCCGGCGGTCTGGATCGAGGAGCGCCTGCGCGAGACCGCACAGGGCGCCGGCTACACGGTGGTCGACGCGGCGACCGTGATCGCCACCCACGTCCACCACGCGATGCAGACGCAGGCATCGCGCCTGTTCGGTCGTGCCGAGGCACAGCAGCTGCTCGAACACCTCGGCGGCTACGCCCCGAAGCTGGCCGAGGAGGTCGTGCCCAAGACGGTGCCGCTGGCGGTCTTCCAGCGCGTGCTGCAGAACCTGCTCGAGGAGGGTGTCCCGGTCCGCGACCTGCGCACGATCATCGAGACACTGGCCGAGAACGGCGCACGCACGCAGGAAGCCGGTGAACTGTCGCGCGAAGTGCGCATCGCACTGGCGCCGGCGATCGTGCAGCAGGTGTTCGGTCCGGCGCGTGAACTCGACGTGGTGGCGTTCGAACCCGGACTGGAGAACCTGCTGGTGCAGGCATTGGCGCCCGGCGCGGGCGCTTCGCTGGAGCCCGGGGTCGCCGAGTTCCTGATGGAGGCGGCCAGCGGGGCCCAGGCGGCGCAGGAGGACCGCGGCGTCGCGGCCGGCCTGCTGGTGCCGGATCGCATCCGCGCGCCGCTGGCGCGGCTGCTCAAGAAGGCGGCGCCACGGATGCGGGTCTTCGGTCATTCCGAGATCCCTGAAACCCACTCGATCCGCATCGGTCGGCTCATCGGAGAAACGAAATGAACGTCAAGCGCTTCTTCGGTCGCAACACGCGCGACGCGATGACCAAGGTGCGCGCCGAACTCGGCGCCGACGCGGTGATCCTGAAGAACCGTGCGGTCGACGGCGGCATCGAGATCCTGGCGATGATCGACGAGCCGCCGGAACTGTCGCGTGCATCGCTGCGTGCCCACGGCGAGGCGACGCGGCTGCTGCGTCGTGAGATGCCGCCGAAGACCGCGCCGGTGCCGGCGCAGACCGCCGCGGCAGCCAAGGCGCCGTCGCGACCGCAGCCGCGGGCCGAGTCACCGGAGCTGATGAGCACCGTGTCGTTCCAGGAGTACGTCCGCGAACGGGCGCGCCAGCGGCAGGCCGACGAGGCGCCGGCGATCGGCCCGATCGCGCCTGAGCCGGCGCCGGTGATGGCGGGTGAATCGACCGGCACGCCGCTCGCGCCCGAACCAAGGCAGCCGAAACAGACTCAGGCCCCGCTGCCGTCCCCCGCTTCGCCGCAGGATCGGGCCGACTTCGCGCCGCGACCGCTGCCGGCCGCGGCCGAGATGTTCGGCGTGCCGGGGGCGATGGCGACGCTGGAACGCAAGATGCTGGGCGAGCTGCGCTCGATCAAGGGTTTCCTCGGCAACCAGCTTGCCTCGCTCGCCTGGTTCGACGGCATCCGTCGCGATCCGGTCGCCTCGCGGCTGCTCAAGCGAATGATCGGTGCCGGCTTCTCCGCCTCGCTGGCGCGCGAGACCGTGCGCCACATCCCGGCGGACTGCGACGAGGAGCAGGCCGACACCTGGTTGCAGCAGGCCCTGGTGCGCAACCTGAAATGTGAGCCGGTGGGTGCCGGTTTCGTCGAGCGGGGCGGGGTCTACGCACTGATCGGCCCGACCGGTGTCGGCAAGACCACCACCGCGGCCAAGATCGCGGCGCAGTTCGCGCTGCGCCACGGTGCGCAGTCGGTCGGCCTGATCACCGTCGACATGTACCGGATCGGCGCACAGGACCAGTTGCGCACGTTCGGCCGGCTGCTCGGGGTGCCGGTCCACGTGGCGCAGGATGCGCAGACGCTGGCCGAATACGTCCGCTTCTTCGCCACCAAGAAACTGGTGCTGATCGACACCGCGGGACTGGGCCAGCGCGACGAACGCGTCGGCCAGGTGCTGGCCGCGCTGTCGTCGCCGGAGATCCAGCGCCTGGTGGTGCTGAACGCCGCGTCGCAGCCGGAGACGATCGAGGACGTGGTCCACGCCTACCGGGCCGCGCAGTGCGCCGGCGTCGTGCTCTCGAAGATCGACGAAGCGGTCAAGCTGGGTGGCGCGCTGGACGCGATGCTGCGCCACCGGCTGAAACTGGTCGGGGTCGCCAACGGCCAGCGTGTACCCGAGGACTGGCACGCGCCGGACCCGACGACACTGGTCAAGCTCGCGATGTCGGCCCACGTCGGTGGCGCGTTCCGCTTCGACGACGGCGAACTGGCCGCGCTGTTCGTCCGCGACGGCTCGACCGGTGCCGCGGATCACGCCGGCACGGAGGCCTGACGTGTTCGGATCCCACCTCGACCAGGCGAGCGGACTGCGACGGCTGTTCGCGCGCCGCTCGGTGCGTGTGCTGCCGATCGCCGGTGCGCCCGGTGACCTGCAGTGTGCATCGTTCGTGATCAACCTGGCCAGCGCGCTGGTGCAGATCGGTCGCCATCCGCTGGTGCTCGATGCACTCGGCGGGGCGATCGTCGATGCACTCGGCGTGGTCGTCGACGCCGATCTCGCCGACCTGCTCGATGGCCGGCAGTCGATCCACGGCGTGGCCCGCTCCACGCCCGAGGGGTTCGACGTGATGCGCGCCGATCGCGGGTTGCCGTCGTTCGCCGCCTCGGGTGGTGACCACGACGCATTGTTCAGCGCGTTCGGCCAGCTCGCGATGCCCTTCGACCTGGTGCTCGTCTGCGCGCCGCCGGAGACCATCGGCGAGCTGCTCGGACGCGCCAGCCCCTATTCGCCGCTGATCCTCAGCACCGACGGCCGCTCGCCGACGACGCCGTATGCCGAGATCAAGCGCCTGTCGACCCGCTACGGCTTCGAGCGCTTCCAGCTCGCGTTCTATCGCGTCAGTTCACGCGGGGCGGCCGAGCAGAGCCACGGCCGGATCGCCGCGGCCGCGGGACGTTTCCTGGGCAGCGCGGTCGAATTCGCCGGCGCGATCGAACGCGACAGCGCACTCGACCAGGTCATCGAACACGCGGGGGCGACCGGCGCCAGCGTGTTCTCCCTCGCCCCGCAATCCGACGCGGCCCGTTCGTTCGCCGGCATCGCCCGCGCCTCGCTCGGCTGGGCGCTGCCGGAGTTCGCGCCGACCGGTCCCACCATCCATTGACGTCGTCACGCACCCGACGGGAGAAGCTCGTGTATACCGCACAGGGAATTCTGGACCAGCAGGACGCCGTCGTCCGTTACGGACCGCTGGTGCGCCGGGTGGCCAGCCAGCTGATCGCCAAGCTGCCCGCGAACATCGAGATGGACGACCTCGTGCAGGCCGGCATGATGGGGCTGATGGACGCGCTGACCCGCTACGAGGCCAACCAGGGCGCGCAGTTCGAGACCTTCGCGATGCAGCGTGTGCGCGGCGCGATGCTCGACGAGCTGCGCGGCTCGGACTGGCTGCCTCGTTCGGTGCGCAAGAACCAGCGGACGATCGAGAACGCGATCCGCCGCCTCGAGCAGCAGTTCAAGCGTCCGCCGACCGAAAGCGAGATCGCGCGCGAACTCGGGATCGGCCTGGCCCAGTACCAGACGATGCTCGGCGAGGCGCGAGGCAGCCAGCTCGTCTATCTCGACGAATACGGCGACAGCGACTCCGACGAATCCTATCTCGACCGGCATTGTCCGGACAGCCGCGAGGAGCCGGGCGAACGGCTGCGCGACATGCGCTTTCGCAAGGCACTGGTGGCGGCGATCGAGGACCTGCCCGAACGCGAGCGGCACGTGATGGCGATGTACTACGAACAGGACATGAACCTGAAGGAGATCGGCGCCGTGCTCGGGGTCACCGAGTCGCGGGTGTCGCAGCTGCACAGCCAGGCGGTGGCGCGGCTGCGGGGCAAGCTGAAGGGCTGGACCTGAGGATCATCGAGGCGCGGGGCGCTTCACGCGCCCGACGCCGGGGGACTCGCGGGATCGAAGCCGGGCAACGGGACGGCGGAGGAAACGCCGCGACTGCTGGCGGAGAACCGCCGCGACCGCGTCAGGCGGCGAGGTGGTGGGTGTTCGACGGGCCGCTGATCGCGGCGCCACCGGAGCGGTCGTAGGTCGGGGTGCGTTGCGGCACGAGGGTGCACAGCGCCTGCTGCGTGCGGCCGGCGGCACGCGCCAGCAGATCCAGGTTGATCGTGATCTCGCGACGCAGGGCCGCGCCGTGGGTCGTCGCCGACGACGGATCGGCGGCCAGGTCGGCGAGCAGTTGCCCGAGTTCGGTCGAGGCGGCTCGGATCGCGTCCGCGTCGCCGGCGACGAGTGAACGCCGCTGCGCGCGCAGCGCCTGGAGCAGGCGGTCGGCGTCGCCCTTGTTCCCCCGGCCCGTGGCCAGGTGTGTCGCCGCGTTCATTTCGCCGGCTTGGCGATCAGTTCGATCAGTTCGGCCGCCTCGGCGATCAGGCGATCGGCGATCACTTCCGCGTTGACGTGGAAGTTGCCCTCGGCGATCGCCTTGCGGACCTCCGCGACCTTGTCGGCCCGGACTTCGCTGCCGCTGCCGGTCGCGTTCGTCAGGGAGCGCGACGTGGCCGACAGTTCGACCTTGTCGGTCGCCGAGGCCGCCTTGAGCTCGTCGCCCGAAGCGGTCGGCGTCCGACTGGCGTCGGTCGCGGCGCCCGTCGGCCGCATCGGGCCCGAGGGCAGGTTCTCGGTGGTATTGCTGACTTTCATCGTACGCTCCCCTTCGGGATTCCTCATCCCGGAAGATCCGGGAATCCTACAGGCTCAATGATCGGCATCGGCCGACCGAACTTGAGGCGGGAAAAGCGGCAGGTTTGCCCTGCTTCACCGAATTCAAGGTATTTCGTCACATTCGCAGGTCGATGCCCCGGTCGCGAACGGTACCGCTCACCACCCGGCCATTGTCCGTTCGTACCCGGATCGGCTGCCCTTCGGCGGCCGGATTCAGCGCGATGCCTTCGGCGCTGATCGTGAAGCCGTCGGCATTGACCCGGATGCGGACCGGATCGCCGGCGACGAACACCATCGGCTGGCGCAGACCATCGGCCTTCAACACCTGACCGGCGGTCAGCGGCCTGGCCAGGATCTTGCCGCCGACCAGCGCCGGATCGCCGACGACCGATCCGGACTCGCGGGTCAGCACGCGTTGTTCGAGCGTGAAATCGTCGGCCGACACGGCCGCGCCGGCCGGCAGCGTGGCGCGGGCGACCAGTGCCGGGCCGTGGACCTCGACCTGCACCGGGAGTGTCGTCGACCAGTGGGCACCGTCGACGCAACGCACGCCGATGCGGGCCGAGCCCCAGAGACGGACACCGGCGAGCAGGAACGGTTCGATGCGCTGGCACGGCGCCAGTGTCAGCCGCGGATCCGGGGCGCCGACGCGGATCTCGATCCGGGTCGCCGGGGTGTCGGCGCTGGCATGGGAAGGAGGCGCGCCCCGTTGCAGTTCACCACGGACCCAGCCGGCGATCACCTCGTCGGCCGGCGGCGCGGCGCCGGCGCTGGCCACGCCCACCGGACCGGCCAGCGCCAGGCAGCACATCACCAGGGCGCGTGTGCGCCCGCGCGCGGGAGATCGGAAGCGGATCGGGAAACGGATCGGCATGACGGCAAGCGTAGCCGTAAGAGGCACGCGGGCGCGGTGTGAAATGCGGTGGCAAGGCGACGTTTTTCGGCGCTTCGTTCCGGCCACGTCCCTGAATAATCGGCAGCACAGGACAAACCTTGACCCCGACATGCTCGACCGACTGACTGGCCAACTCGACCTGCATGCCCGCGCGCTGACCCTGCGCAGCGAGCGGCAGAAGGTGCTGGCTGCCAACATCGCCAACGTCGATACGCCGAACTTCAAGGCGCGTGACGTCGACTTCGCCTCGCTGCTGACCCAGGCGATGGGCAACCGCTCCGGTGCGAACGCGGCCACGCTGCCGCTGGCCGCTCCGGCGGGCCCGGCGGCGTCGGCCCTGTCGGGTGCCGGTGCGGGCAACCCGGCGGGCATGCGAATCACCGACACCCGCCACCTCGCGGCGGTCGTCGATCCGGATGCCGGCCGCGGCGCGATCGGACAGCGCGACCTGCTGTACAGGACGCCGCTGCAGCCGTCGATCGACGGCAACACCGTCGATCTCGATCGCGAACGCGCGAGTTTCGCCGACAACACCGTGCGCTACGAAGCCACGCTGCGTTTTCTCGGCAGCCAGGTCCGCACGCTGACCTCGGCGATCCGCGGCGAGTGAGCCCGACCGTCCGGCCAACCAGGAGTCCGCGATGTCCCTGATGAAGATCCTCGATATCTCCTCGAGTGCCGTGTCCGCGCAGAGCCAGCGGCTGAACGTCGTCGCCTCGAACCTGGCCAATGCCGAAAGTGTCGCCGGCCCGGACGGCCAGGCCTACAAGGCGCGCCAGGTCGTGTTCCAGGCAACGGGCAACGGGGCCGGTCCGGCCGGCGTCAAGGTCACCGGCATCGTCGAGGACACCACGCCCGGCAAGCGGATCTTCGATCCGAAACATCCGATGGCCGATGCCGAGGGCTACATCACGCAGAGCAATGTCAACACCGTCGAGGAGATGGTGAACATGATCTCGGCCTCGCGCTCCTACCAGAACAACGTCGAAGTGATGAACACGACCCAGCAGCTGCTGCTGAAGACGCTGCAGCTCGGCCAGTGAACGTCGACCGGACACGCCCACGCAGGACCGATGACACGATGATCACCGCCACACAACCGCTGACCCGCCGCGCCGTCGGGTTGCCCGCCTCGAACGCGACGACACCAACCGCCCAGCCGGCGGCACGCTTTTCGCTGAAGGCCGCCGAACCGGCCGGTGTCGGCTCGGCCGCATCGGGCACCGGTGCGACGGGAACGAACGGTGCGGGAACGGCGGGTTCACCAACGAACGGCACGACCGGCACGGGTACGACCGGCACCGGATCGACCCGCGGCACGACCGGCACCGCCACCACCGGCGGCACCACCACCGGCACGACGGGATCGGGCGGCACACGCAGCCCCGGCGGCACGACGACAACCGACCCCTCGACATTGCCGCCGGGAACCATCATCCGCGCCAGCGGATCGGCCGCCGGACTGGTCGGCTCGACCGGAGCGGCCGCGCTGGCGACCGATGCCAACAAGACGTCGACCGACACCGCCGACGGCAACGAGGACCGTTTCCTGAAGCTGCTGGTCGCGCAGATGCGCAACCAGGATCCGCTCAACCCGATGGACAACGCCCAGGTCACGAGCCAGCTCGCGCAGATCAACACCGTGCGGGGCATCGAGCGCCTCAACGAGACGATGACCGAGGTCTCGCAGTACCTGACCACGGGCACGCCGGCGACCAGCGCGCAGATGATCGGGCGACGGGTGGTGGTCGACGGCGAGACGTTCGACTGGAAGGCCGGGGCCACGGACGCCGGCGGCACCGGTGCCGGCACGGGCACGGGCACGGGCACGGGCACGGGCACCGAGGCGACGAGTGCGCGGGTCGGCTTCGAGCTGGAGTCGGCGGCCGATCGTGTGCTGGTCGAGATCATCGATGCGACCGGCCAGGTGGTCCACACCCGACAGATCACGAACGCTCCGGCGGGCGTGCAGATGATCGAATGGGACGGCAAGGACGGCGACGGACGCACCGCCGCCGATGGCCGCTACCAGATTCGCGCGACCGCCGTCACGGCGGGCGTGCCCACACAGGCGACGACGCTGACCACGGCGCGGGTGACCGGTGTGATCCAGGGCCGGGAAGAACCGAGCTACGAGCTCGAGGGCCGCTCGTCGCTGCCCGCCTCGAAGATCCGAGGCGTGTTGTGACCCACGAGTGGCGCTGCACTGAACCCACGAAGGAGCTTTCGACATGTCATTTCAGCAAGGCCTGAGCGGCCTGGCCGCCGCGGCCCGCAACCTGGACGTCATCGGCAACAACGTCGCCAACTCGAACACCGTCGGCGCGAAGTCCTCGCGTGCCGAGTTCGCCGACGTCTACGCGAACTCGCTGTACGGCGCCGGCAACTCGTTCTTCGGCATCGGCGTGGACATCGCCGCGATCCATCAGCAGTTCACGCAGGGTGACATCTCGACCACGAACAACCCGCTGGACATGGCGATCAACGGCCGCGGCTTCTTCCGGATGTCGGACAACGGCACGTTGACCTACACCCGCAACGGCCAGTTCCTGCTCGACAAGAACGGCTACATCACCAACGCGCAGGGTTCGCGGCTGACCGGTTTCCCGGCCGATGCCAACGGCAGGATCGCCGCCGGCGTGCCCGGCGACCTGCGGCTGACCACCGGGGACATCGCACCCAAGGCGAGCAGCGAGGCGGCCCTGTCGGTGAACCTGGATGCGCGGGAGACGACACCGACGGCGGCATTCTCGCTGACCGATTCCACGTCCTACAGCGGCGCGACCTCGATGGCGGTGTACGACACCCAGGGCCAGGAGCACACGGTGGCGCTGTACTTCCGCAACACCGGCGCCAACACCTGGGACGTCTTCGCCTCGGCCGACGGCACACAGGTCGGCGCGGCCGCGGTCGGCAACCTGTCGTTCGGCACCGACGGCAAACTGGTCGCCGCCACGTCGACGACACCGCTGTCGCTGACGGTGCCGGTGGGCGCCGCGGCGGGTGGCAACCAGACGATTGCGATCGACCTGTCGAAGATGACGCAGTTCGGCACCTCGTTCTCGGTGTCCGAGCTGACGCAGAACGGTTATGCGACCGGGCGTCTCGCCGGCTTCTCGATCTCGCCGGACGGCACGATCCTCGCGCGCTACAGCAACGGACAGACCCAGGCGCAGGGACAGGTCGCGCTGGCGAACTTCGTCAACCCGCAGGGGCTGCAGCCGCTGGGCGGCAACCAGTGGGCGGAGACCGCCGCGTCGGGCCAGCCGCTGGTGGGCGCCCCCGACACCGGCAGCCTCGGTGTGCTGCAGGCGGGGGCGGTCGAACAGTCGAACGTCGACCTGACGGCCGAGCTGGTGAACATGATCACCGCGCAGCGGGCGTACCAGGCCAACGCGCAGACCGTCCGCACGCAGGACCAGGTGCTGCAGACGATCGTGAACCTGCGCTGATGACCGACGGCGGCCGCTGAGGCGGTCGCCACAAGACGCACTGGACCAGGACCATGGACCGAGTGATCTACCTGTCGATGACCGGTGCCAAGGCGCTGCTGCAGCGGCAGGACGCGCTGTCGCACAACCTGGCCAACGCCAACACCGACGGCTTTCGCGCCGACACGATGGCGTTTCGTGCGGTGCCGGTGCGCGCCCAGGGCACCGCGACCACACGCGTGTTCAATCTCGAGGCGACCGCCGGCTTCGACCCGAATGCCGGACCGATCCGCCAGACCGGCAGTCCGATGGACATCGCGGTGCGCGGCGAGGGCTGGATCGCGGTCAACACACCCGACGGCGCCGAGGCCTACACCCGTGACGGCCGGTTGGTGGTCGGCCCCGACGGCACGCTGCAGAACCATCGCGGCCTGCCGCTGGTGGGGCAGGGCGGGCCGATCACCGTGCCGGCCAACGCCCAGGTGTCGATCGGCAGCGACGGCACGGTCAGTGCACGCGTCGGCAACGAACGCGGCGTGGACATCGGCCGCATCAAGCTGGTCAATCCGCCGGCCGCGGAGCTGCGCAAGGGCCCCGACGGGCTGATGCGCGCGGCCGCCGGCGAGGCCGACGCCGACGACCAGGTCCGCCTGGCCGACGGTGCGCTCGAGGGCAGCAACGTCAACGTCGTCGAGGCGATGGTCGGCATGATCGCCGTTTCGCGCCAGTTCGAGATGCAGATGCGGCTGATGTCGACCGCGGAAGCCAACGAACAACGGGCCTCGCAACTGTTGTCGATCCGCGGCTGACGCGGCAACCGACGACACGAATCGACTCCAGGAGTCAACGATGATTCGATCACTGTGGATCGCCAAGACCGGCCTCGACGCGCAGCAGACGCAGCTCGATGCGATCTCGCACAACCTGGCCAACGTCAGCACGTTCGGCTACAAACGCTCGCACGCGGTGTTCGAGGACCTGCTGTACCAGAACATGCGCCAGGCCGGCGCCGCCTCGACCCAGCAGACGCAGCTGCCCACGGGCCTGCAGCTGGGTACCGGGGTGCGGCCGGTGGCCAGCGCCCGCACGCTGACCCAGGGCAGCCTGCAGCAGACCGGCAACAGCTTCGATCTGGCGATCAACGGCAACGGCTTCTTCACGGTGCAGATGCCCGACGGCAGCGTCGGCTACACCCGCGACGGCTCGTTCCGTGTCGACGCCCAGGGCCAGCTGGTCACCAACAACGGCATGCCGCTGTCGCCGCCGCTGTCGATCCCGGCCAACGCGATCACGGTCACGATAGGTGCCGACGGCATCGTCACCGCACAGGCCGCCGGCGCGGCCGCGCCGACCCAGATCGGCCAGGTCCAGCTGGCGACCTTCGTCAATCCGGCCGGCCTCGATCCGCGCGGGCAGAACATGTTCTTCGAGACGGCCGCCTCGGGCACACCGACCACCGGGGTGCCCGGCACCAACGGCGCCGGGGTGCTCAACCAGGGCTATGTCGAGACGTCCAACGTCAACGTCGTCGAGGAACTGGTGTCGATGATCCAGACCCAGCGCGCCTACGAGATCAATTCGAAGGCGATCCAGACGTCCGACCAGATGCTGGCGCGGCTGTCGCAGCTGTAGGGTGATGATGATGCGCACGATCGCGATCGCCGTGCTGCTCGGACCGGGGGCACTCGTCGTCTCCGGATGCATGTCTCCCGAGCCGCGGATCGACCTGCTGCCGCAGACCACGGTGCGCCCCGTGGTCGCCAGCATCGAGCCGCCGGGCACCGGCGGCATCTTCCAGAACAGCACCTACCGGCCGCTGTTCGAGGATCGGCGTGCGCGCAACATCGGCGACCTGCTGACGATCCAGATCCAGGAACGCACGACCGCCAAGCAGAGTTCGAACTCGGCGCTGGATCGCACCGGCAAGGTCGAAGGCAAGATCGGCGGACTGCCGTTCCTGTCCTCGGGCACGCTCGGTCGCCTGGGCATCAGCGGCAGCTCGAGCAACACGTTCGAGGGCAAGGGCGAGACCGGAAGCGATCACACGTTCACCGGCACGATCACGGTCACCGTCACCGAGGTGCTGCCCAACGGCAACCTGGTGGTCTCCGGCGACAAGCAGATCGGTGTCAACCAGAACGTCGACGTGCTGCGCTTTTCCGGCGTCGTCAATCCGGCGACGATCCTGGCCGGCAACACGGTCAGTTCGGCGCAGGTGGCCGATGCGCGGCTGCAGTCGCGCGGCCGCGGCGACGTCGACCGGGCGCAGACCACCGGCTGGCTGGCGCGTTTCTTCCTTTCCTGGTTGCCGATATGACCGACCGTCAGAAGATGCTCGCCCTGCTGGTGCTCGCGATCGCCTCGTTGTTCGCCCATCCGTCGCGCGCCGAGCGGATCAAGGAGATCGCGACGATCCAGGGCGTGCGCCCGAACCAGCTGATCGGCTACGGCCTGGTGGTCGGCCTGGACGGCAGTGGCGACCAGACGACGCAGGCGCCGTTCACCGCGCAGTCGGTGGCATCGATGCTGTCGCAGCTCGGCGTGCAGCTGCCGCCGGGGGTCACGCCGCAACTGCGCAACGCGGCGGCGGTGATGATCACCGCGCAGCTGCCACCGTATGCGCAGCCCGGGCAGCTGATCGACATCACGGTCTCGTCGATGGGCAACGCGCGCAGCCTGCGCGGGGGCACGCTGCTGCTCGCGCCGCTTCGCGGCGCCGACGGGCAGATCTACGCGATGGCGCAGGGCAACCTGATCGTCGGTGGTGCCGGGGCTTCCGCCGGCGGCAGCAAGGTTCAGATCAACCACCTGAGCGCCGGCCGGGTGCCGGGCGGCGCGACCGTCGAGCGCGCGGTGCCCAACCAGTCGCTGGCGAGCGAGTTCATCCACCTGGAGCTGAACCAGACCGACTTCTCGGTCGCGCGCCAGGTCAGCGAGGCGATCAACACCAGTGCCGGTCCGGTCGCGCTGCCGCTGGACGCGCGGGTGATCCGCGTGCGCCTGCCGGTCGAGAGCGGTGACCGGGTCGCCTTCCTGGCCGGGCTCGAGAACCTGGACATCGCGATGGCGCCGCCGGCGGCCAAGGTGATCGTCAACGCCCGCACCGGATCGGTGGTCATGAACCAGACGGTGGTGCTCGGCCCCTCGGCGGTCGCCCACGGCAATCTGTCGGTCACCATCTCGTCGACGCCGGTGGTCAGCCAGCCGAACGCGTTGGCTCAAGGTTCGACCGTGGTGGCCGAAAAAGCCGACATACAGATCCGCCAGGAAGGCGGAGCGCTGATGACCCTGCCGGCGGCGGCCAAGCTCGCCGACGTGGTCAAGGCATTAAATTCCCTCGGCGCCACCGCGCAGGATCTGATCGCGATCCTGCAGGCGCTGAAGGCCGCGGGCAGCTTGAAGGCGGAGTTGGAGATCATCTGATGGACACGCGGACGGGTTTGGCGCTCGACAGCCGGTCGCTCGACGGGCTCAAGCGCGACGCCGTTCGTGATCCGAAGGCCGCCGTCCGTCGCGCGGCCGGCCAGTTCGAGGCGCTGTTCATGCAGCAGCTGCTCAAGAGCATGCGTGATTCGATCCCCAAGAGCGGCCTGATGGAAGGGTCGGGCCACGAGGTCTACGTCGGCATGCTCGACCAGCAGTTCGCCCAGGCGCTGTCGGGCCGTCCCGGCGGGCTCGGCGAGGTGATCGCGCGCCAGCTCGAACGCCGGCTGCAGCCGGCCACGGCCACCGCGGACGATGCCACCGGTGCACAGGGCCAGGGCGGCTTGAAGGGTATCCCGGGTTCGGACCGGCGGCTCGACGGCGCGCCTGCAATGATCCGATCGCCGATCGGTCCGTCCTCCACGGTGCTCCCGACCGGCGGGGCGGTGATCCGGTCGACCACGGCACCCGGTGGTGCGGTCGGGGCGGCTGCCGAGGCCACCGCTGCCCGCGATGCGCAGGCGCTCGGCAAGTCGCTGTCCGCGTCACTGGCGCAGCCGCAGCGCGAGTTCGTCGACAAGGTCTGGCAGCACGCGGTCGCGGCCGAACGCCAGACCGGCGTGCCGGCATCGTTCGTCGTCGGCCAGGCGGCCCTGGAATCCGGCTGGGGACGCCAGGAGATGCGCCTGGCCGACGGCCGCCCGTCACACAACGTGTTCGGCATCAAGGCCGGCGCCGGCTGGAAGGGTGCAACCGTCGAGGCGCTGACCACCGAATACGTCGACGGCAAGGCGCGCAAGGTGGTCGAGCGGTTCCGTGCCTACGGGTCGTATCGCGAGGCCTTCACCGACTGGGCCAACCTGCTGTCGAGCCAGCCGCGTTACGCGGGTGTGCTGCGCGCGGGCGGCAATGCCGAGGGTTTCGCCGCCGGCATGCAGCGCGCCGGTTATGCGACCGACCCGCGGTATGCGGAAAAACTCGAACGCACGATCGGCCAGGCGCTGCGCGCGCGCCGGTTGACGGTCTGAAGCGGTCGATGGACAAGAGGCAGGAGCGAACATGTCGGGTCTGATGACGGTCGGTACGAGTGGTCTGCTGGCGGCGTATGCGCAGCTGCAGACGACGGGTCACAACATCGCCAACGCGAACACACCCGGGTACACGCGCCAGGAGGTGGAGCTGAACTCGGCCGGTGGCATGTTCTCCGGCGCCGGATTCGTCGGCCAGGGCGTCGAGGTGGCCAGCGTGCGCCGGCGCTACGACGAGTTCCTGGCCCGCGAGGTGTCGGTCACCGGATCCGCGTCGGCCGCCGACAGCGCCCGCGCCGAACAGCTCAACCGCCTCGACCAGTTGTTCGCCGACAGCGAGACCGGCATCGGAGTGGCGATCGACGATTTCAACGCGGGCCTGGCCGATGTCGCCAACCGTCCGGCCGACGCATCGGCGCGCACCGTCGCGCTGCGTCGCGCCGACACGTTGGCCGAGCGGATCCGCGGCACCGATGGCCAGCTGCGCCGGATGCGCGACGACGTCGACGAGAACCTGGTCCAGAGCGCACGCGAGGCGACCGGCCTGCTGCAGCAGCTGGCCAAGGTCAACGACCGGATCGCCAACGTCTATGGCACCGGCAAGGCACCCAACGACCTGCTCGACGAGCGCGACCGGCTGATCGAGAAGGTCAACGGCCACCTGTCGGCCAATGCGTATCTGCAGCCCGACGGCACGGTCTCGTTGTTCGCCGCCGGCGGACAGGCGCTGGTGATCTCGAACAAGGCCTCGACGATTTCCGCGCAGACCGACTCGAACGATTCCTCGAAGATCGGCATCATGCTGCAGGCCAACGGCGTCGACATGCCGATGGATCCGCAGGCGCTGGGCGGTGGCAAGCTCGCCGGCCTGCTCGAATACCGCGACAGCGACCTGGAGGCCGCGCGTTACCGCCTCGGGCAGCTCGCCGCCGGCATCGCGCAGGCGTTCAACGACCAGCAGGCGCTGGGCAGCGACGCGACCGGCGCCAGCGGCGCGAGGATGTTCGGGCTCGGTGTTCCCGAGACCACCGCCGCGGCGAACAACGGCGGCAACGCCGAACTCGACGCGGTGGTCGCCAACGGTGGTGTGATGGCCGCCAGCGACTATTCGATCGCGTTCGACGGCAGCAATTGGCAGGTGACGCGCCTGGCCGATGGAGTCACGACGAGCCATGCCGGCTGGCCGCAGACGATCGACGGGGTCACGGTGTCGCTCACCTCCGGCGCACCCGCGGCCGGCGACCGTTTCCTGCTGCGCAGTGCCTCGAGCATGACCGGCCAGTTCAAGCTCGCTTTGTCGTCGCCGAGCCGGCTGGCCACCGGCATGCCGATGGCTCCGCAACTGGGCGCGGGCAACGGGGGTGATGTCTCGGTGGCCGGCTTCGCCATCACCGGCGCCGACCCGAACCTGACGCAACCGGTGACGCTGACCTTCACCGCCGCCGGCACCTTCGACGTCTCGGGCACCGGCACCGGCAACGCGACCGGCGTCGCCTACACCGCGGGCCAGCCGATCCAATACAACGGCTGGAACCTGACGCTGCAAGGCACCCCGAAGCCCGGCGACACGCTGACGGTGGTGCCGACGCCGGATCCGGCGAGCGACAACCGCAACGTGCGCGCGATGATCGGGCTGGCCGACAAACCCACGGTCGACGGCGAGACGTTCAGCGAGTCGGTCGCCGCGATGATCTCCGACGTCGGTTCGAGGACCCAGTCGGCGCAGTCGTCGGCCCATCTGTCCGACCGTCTGGCGGTCGATGCCCAGGCCGCGCGTTCGGCGGTCTCGGGGGTCAACCTGGACGAGGAGGCGGCGCGGCTGCTGCAGTACCAGCAGGCCTACCAGGCCGCCGCCAAGGTGCTGGCGACCGCTCAGTCGATGTTCGACTCATTGATGGCGGCCGCCGGCCGATAACCAGGCACGCCTGCCACGGAGCCCTCGATGACCTTCCGCGTCTCCACCCAGTTCGCGCACGAACGCTCGATCGAGGCGATCGCCGAGCGCCAGACCGCGCTGGCCCGGGCCCAGCAGGAACTGTCGACCGGCCGCAAGCTGCTGTCGCCGTCGGATGATCCGGCCGCCGCGGCGCAGGCCGAACGGGCACGCTCGCAACTCGCCCGTTTCGACCTCGAGAAGAAGGCCAACGACTTCGCGACCAACATGCTGGGCGTGGCCGACGGTGCGCTGTCGAGCGCGAGTGAAGTGCTGCAGTACGCCCGGGAGAACATGCTGCGCGCCGGCAACGCGAGCCTGTCGGCCGCCGATCGGGCGTTGATCGCCAAGGGCCTGCGCGAGTCGCGCGAAGAACTGCTGCACGTGGCCAACCGCCGCGACGGCACCGGCACCTACGTGTTCGGCGGGCAGGGCAGCACGACCGCCCCGTTCAGCTCGACCGGCACGGTCGCATTCCAGCCGCTCGCCGGCGAGCAGACGGTCGGCATCGACGGCAATTTCTCGACCAGCCTGGACGGTCGCTCGGCCTTCATCGACCTGCCTGCGGGCGCCACCTCGAAGAGTGTGTTCCAGACGCTCGATGAGGCGATCACGCTGCTCGAGGACGGTACCGCGGCCTCGACGACGGTCGCCGCCGGCGTGCGCGACGCGGTCGCCGGCATCGATGTCGCGCTCGACCGGGTGCAGGTCAAGCGGACCGAGGTCGGCGAGCAGTTGCGTGCCCTCGAGGGTCGCGCGCGGCTGATCGACGCCGGCGAGATCGAGACCAGCGGTTTCCTGTCCGGACTGGTCGACGTCGATTTCGCGAAGTCGATCTCCGATGTCCAGTCCAACCAGACCGCGCTCGACGCGGCGATGCGCACCTACGCCCAGGTCTCGCGCATGTCACTGTTCGACTACCTGTGATGCGAGAAGCACTGATGCAATCGACCGCGCTGGCCAGCGCCTTGATCGGCTACGCACCGATCATCGACGCCAAGCGGATGGCGATCGCGACGCGGGTGTCGGTGGTGCCGGACCCGAATGCCGACATCCCGGTGTCGTACGTCCAGCTCTACCAGGACCTGGCGCGGCAGTGGCCGGCACACGCCGGTTCGATGCTGCTCGACGTCGGCGGCATGTCGCTGGGCGGCGAGATGCTCGAGACGACGCCGATGCGGCAGATCTGGATCGAGATCCCGGCCGAGATCACCGCCGGCAACGACGGCCAGGAGCTGATCACCGAGCTGCATCGCGCCGGCTACACGATGGTGCTGCGCGGGCGTCCGCCGGCGCCGCTGCCCAAGCACCTGCTGCCCGCGTTCAAGATGTCGATCATCCACCTGGCCGAGGATCGCCGGATCAACGAACCGACGCCGGTGCCCAGCGGCGGCTTCGTGCGCACGATCCCGTTCGCGCAGGCCGGCGTGTCCACGATCGACATGATGGAACGCTGCTTCGCCCGCGGTGCCTACGCGGCGATCGGCTGGCCGATGGACGACGCGCTTCAGCGCGCCGACCGCCGCCAGGCCAACCCGGACATCGCGACCATCACGCAGCTGCTGGCGATGGTCGATCGCGGCGACGACGTGGTCCACATGGAGGCGCTGATCCGGCGCGACGCGGCACTCGCCTACCGGCTCCTGCGCTACATCAACTCACCGGGCATGGGGCTGCAGGTCGAGGTGCAGTCGTTCCGCCACGCGGTGATGATGCTGGGCTACAGCAAGCTCAAGCGCTGGCTGGCGCTGCTGCTGTCGACCGCGAGCAAGGACGCGAACATGCGCCCGGTGATGTTCGCGTCGTTCCGCCGCGGCGTGTTCCTGGAACACCTGGTCGCCGCCGGCGCCGATGACCACCTGCGCGACGAGATCTTCATCCTCGGCGTGTTCTCGCTGCTCGACAAGCTGCTCAAGGAACCGTTCCCGGCATTGTTCGACCGGCTGCACGTGCCCGAGCGTGTGCACGAGACGCTGGTCGACAAGAACGGGCCGTACGCGCCGTACCTGCGCAT
>CADEEH010000019.1 GCA_902826305.1 uncultured Burkholderiales bacterium | reverse complement strand
AGTAGCCGATGCCGGTGCCGCCGACCAGCATCTCGGCGGCGACGATCACCAGCCATGCGATGCCCATGCTGATCCTCATGCCGGTCAGGATCGTCGGCGCGGCCGCCGGCAGGATCACCTCGAGCGCGGTGCGCAGCGGCCGCACCTCGAGCGTGCGGGCGACGTTCAGCCACTCGCGGCGCACACCGGCGACGCCGAACGCGGTGTTGATCAGCATCGGCCACAACGAACAGATGAAGATCACGAACACGCCGGACACCGACGAATCCTTGATCGTGTACAGCGCGAGCGGCATCCAGGCCAGCGGCGAGATCGGCTTGAGGACCTGGACGAACGGATCGAGCGCGCGACGCAGCAGCGGACTCATGCCGATCAGGAAGCCGAGCGGCACACCGACCAGCGCCGCGATGCCGAAGCCGGCAGCGACCCGGCCCAGCGAGTGGGCGAGCTGGATCCCGATGCCCTTGTCGTTCGGCCCGTTGTCGTAGAACGGACTCGACAGGTTGTCGAGCGCCGAGCGGGCGAACTGCGCCGGGGTCGGGAACCCGCTGCTCTTGGCCGTCTCCGGTGCGCCGGCCGACACATCCTTGCCCATCAGCTTCGCGTATTCGATCTCCTCGGCACTCATCGGCCGGGCCGGCGCGGCGGCCTTCGGCTTGGTCGCCAGGTACCAGGTGCCCACCAGCAGCGCCAGGATCAGCAGCGAGACCAGCGCCGCCTTCAGCCCCTGCGAGGCGTCGTTGTTCATCGACGGCCCTCGTCAGGCCGCCTGGCGGCGGATCGCGAAACTCTGCAGGTACTCGGCCGGCTTCGCGGGGTCGAACTCCTTGCCCATGACCTTGAACTTCTTGTAGGCACCCTCGGGAACCGGCATGTCGAGTTCCTTCATGTGCTTCTTCGCCTCGGTCAGCAGGAACACCTTCTCGGCGACCTGCCGGTAGTTCGGCTCGCCCTTCAGATACCCCCAGCGCTGCATCTGGGTCAGCATCCAGACCGCCATGCTCTGCCAGGGCACCGGATCGAAGTCCGCGCGTTCGGGCACGTTGCGCACGTTGCCCAGGCCGTCGGCGAAGCGACCGGTCAGCACCTGGGTCAGCACCGCCTCGGGCTGGTTCAGGTATTGCGCGGGCGCGATCACCTTGGCGATCAGCTCGCGGTTCTTCGGTTCGCGCGCCATCGCGGCCGCGGTCAGCACCGACCGGTACAGCGCGGCGAACGTGGCCGGGTTCTCCTTGATGAACGCCTCGCTGACGCCGAATGCGCAGCAGGGATGGCCGTCCCAGATCTCACGCGACAGGATGTGGATGAACCCGACCTCGTCGAAGACCGCACGCTGGTTGAACGGGTCCGGGCCGAGGAATCCGTCGACGTTGCCGGCGCGCAGGTTGGCGACCATCTCCGGCGGTGGCGTGACCCGAAGCTGCACGTCGGTATCCGGATTGATTCCGTGTTCGGCCAGGTAGTAACGCAGCAGATAGTTGTGGATCGAGTGCTCGAACGGGATCGCGAACTTGAAGCCCTTCCAGTTCTTCGGATCGCGGTTGCCCTTGTGTTTGTTGGCCAGCACGATCGCCTGGCCGTTGATGTTCTGGATCGTCGCCACGTTCATCGGCACCTGGGTCGAGCCCAGGCCGAGCGAGATCGCCAGCGGCATCGGGCTCAGGAAGTGGGACGCGTCGTGCTCCTGGTTGAGCATCTTGTCGCGGATCAGCGCCCAGCCCGCCGTCTTGATCAGCTGCACGTTCAGGCCCTGCTGGCGGTAGAAACCCAGCGGGTCGGCCATGATCAGCGGACTGGCGCAGGTGATCGCGATGAACCCGATCTTCAGGTCCTTCTTCTCGGGGGTCTTCTTCTCCTGGGCCAGCGCCTGCAGCGAGGCCACCGGCAACAGGCTGCCGATGGCCGCCGCGGCCGTCCTGCGGCCGACCGCGCGCAGGAACGCGCGCCGGACCCGTTCGCGCGGGAAGATGGCCTTGATCAGCGCCGCTTCGATGAACTCGCGCCCGAGTCGCTCGGGATCGACGGCCGCGTGATCCTCGGGCGCGTGGTTGCCGCCGCAGGAGCAGCCGGCCATCAGCGGGCGGTCGGGATCGAAGGGATCGTAGGCGGTGGGGCGCTCGTCGCGCATGCAGGCTCCTCGGTGGTGGACGGAGCCTTCAAAGCAAGAGCCGTGCGCGCCCTGTCAGTGCCGTGCAGGCACCGTGGTCGTGCGCTTCGATCCGATCGCGGTGCGTCCGCGAAGCACGTCGCGGTGCATCCGTCGCACCGCGCGATCGCTCAACCGACCGAGGTGTAGCCGCCGTCGACGAGCATCATCGTCCCGGTCATGTAGCGCGCCGCGTCGGAACAGAGGAACAGGATCGGATCGGCGATGTCGGACGGCTCGGCCCAGCGCCCGATCGGTGTGCGGCTCATGATCATCGCGCTGCGTTCCGGATTCTCGCGTGCGCCGCGCGACAGGTTCGTGATCACCCAGCCGGGGGCGACCGCGTTCACGCGGATGCCGTCGGCGGCATAGGCGGCCGCCAGCGACATCGTCAGGTTGCGCACGCCGCCCTTGGAGGCCGAGTAGGCCGGCTGGCGCGGGCCGCCGAAGTACGACATCACCGAGCCGACGAACACGATCGCCCCGCGCGAGCGCGCGAGCGCCGGCCGGGCCGCCGACGAGACCCGCATGCCGCCGTTCAGGTTGACGTCGATCACGCGGTCGAACGACGATGGATCATGTTCCGCGTCGCGCAGGATCATGCCGGCGCAGTGGATCACGTAGTCCAGCGCCGGCAGGCTCGTGACCAGCACATCGACGGCGGCCCGGTCCGCGACATCGAGCGTGCGGATCTCGATCCCGGCGAAGTCACCGCTGGCCCGTGCCGCGCCGATCTCCTCGGCGGTCAGGCCGGTGGCGATCACGGTCGCGCCGGCCGCGCGGAAGGCCCGCGCGGTCGCCCCGCCGATGCCGGAGGCTCCGCCGGTGACCAGCACCGTGCGGCCTGAAAAATCGAACTGGAAGTTCACCGTGGTCCCCTTGCGATTCGCGTGGTTCGATGGCCCGATGCCGAAACATACTCCGACGGGCCGCATGTTCACCAGGGCCTGTCAACGCCATGGGGGCGCTCGCCCCGCGGCCTGGTGGGCCGGGCAACGCGGCGTCCCGCCTACCGCGGCGGCGCGACGCAGGACGTGAATCGGGTATCGCGCCCGCCGCTGGCGGGTGGACAATGCGCGGCAGGATTCGAACCCGGGAGCAACCATGGCATCCGCACTGCGCATCGGTTCACAGGGCTCGCTCGTGCGCCGCTGGCAGCGATTCCTGCGCGGCCAGGGTTTCGAGCTGATCGAGAACGGTCGTTTCGACGCGGCGACCGACCAGGCGAGCCGGCTGTTCCAGAAGAAACACCGGCTGACGGTCGACGGCATCGTCGGCAACCAGACGCTGGGCAAGGCGGCGATGGTCGGCTTCGAACTGGTCGACGTGTCCGCCGACAAGGACATCGGCTTTCCGCCCCCGCCCTCGTTCGCGCCGGTCGTCGGCAACGCGGCGCGCGAGCGCCTGTGGGGGCGGATCGAGTTCAAGCCGGCACCGGTCGCCGGCAACCCGGAGGCGATCCGGATCGTCAACGGATGGGATCGCAAGAACGTGGTCACCGTCGACGTGCCGCAACTGGCCGGTGTCCGCGGCGCGCCGGCATCGGGACGGATCGCGTTCCACCGCAAGGCGGCCGCTTCGCTGCAGGCACTGTTCACCGACTGGGAACAGGCCGGCCTGCTCGATCGCATCGTGACCTTCGACGGGGCCTGGGTGCCGCGGTTCATCCGCGGCAGCCGGTCGGTGCTGAGCAACCATTCCTACGGCACCGCGTTCGACCTCAATGCGGCGACCAACCGCCTGGGCGCGCAGCCGGCACTGGCCGGTGACCCCGGCTGCCTGTTCGACCTGGTGCCGCTGGCCAACCGGCACGGCTTCTACTGGGGCGGACACTTCACGCGCCGCGACGGCATGCACTTCGAGTCGGCCAGGCCGGCCTAGAGCCTCTCTGCAGACCCGCTGCGCGGTCCCGCTGGCCACGTCCCGAGGCAAGTCCTCGTATCGTTGCTCGAGCGCGCCCGATCAGCGCCGCTTCAGGTAGAAGGCCCAGCTCCGGTCGAGGGTGTCCATCGCGACCAGTTCGTTGCCGGTCTGGCGCGAGAACGCCCGGAAGTCGCGCTCCGAGCCGGGATCGGTCGAGATCACCTTGAGCACCTGGCCGCTTTGCAGGTCGGCCAGCGCCTTCTTCGCGCGCAGGATCGGCAACGGACAGTTCAGCCCGCGGGCGTCGACTTCCTTGTCGTACGTGGGAGTGTCACTCATATTCGGCTCACCGGAATTGATGCAGCGACACGCGGCTCACAGCCGCTGTGCGACCCAATCGGACACGCCGGCCAGCGCCTGCGGCAACTTCGACGGCTCGGTGCCGCCCGCCTGCGCCATGTCGGGCCGTCCACCACCCTTGCCGCCGACCTGTTGTGCAACGAAGTTCACCAGGTCGCCGGCCTTCACACGCGAGATCGCATCGGCGGTCACGCCGGCGATCAGGCTCACCTTCGCGCCGTCGGTGGCCGCGAGCACGATCGCCGCCGACTTCAGCTTGTCCTTCAGCTTGTCCATCGTCTCGCGCAACGTGCGCGAATCGGCCGCATCGAGCGACGCCGCGAGCACCATGACGCCCTTGATGTCGACCGCGCGCGCGACCAGGTCGTCGCCCTGCGAGGCGGCGAGCTGCGACTTCATCCGCGTGACCTCCTTTTCGAGTGCACGCGACTGCTCGATCAGCTGCAGCACCCGCGCCGGCACCTCGGCCGGCGTCGCACGCACCGCCGAGGCGGCCTCGGCCAGCGTCGATTCGATCCGCAGGACCCAGGCGAGTGCGTTGTCGCCGGTGACCGCCTCGACCCGCCGGATGCCCGCGGCCACGCCACCTTCGGAGACGATCTTGAACAGGCCGATGTCGCCGGTGCGCGCGACATGGGTGCCGCCGCACAATTCGCGCGAGCTGCCGATGTCGAGCACACGGACCCGGTCGCCGTATTTCTCGCCGAACAGCGCCATCGCTCCGCCCTGCACCGCCTCGTCGAACGCCATCTGTTGCGCACCGACCGGCGTGTTGGCGAGGATCTCGGCATTGACCAGCGCTTCGACCCGCCGCAACTGCTCGCCGCTCAGCGCCGCATGATGCGAGAAGTCGAATCGTGTCTTGTCGGCGTCGACCAGCGATCCCTTCTGCTGCACATGCGGGCCGAGCACCTCGCGCAGCGCCTTGTGCATCAGGTGGGTCGCCGAGTGGTTGCGCATCGTGCGCGCGCGTCGCACCGCGTCGACCTCGGCCACGATCGTGTCGCCGACGGCCAGGCGCCCGGTGCCGAGTTCACCGTGGTGGCCGGTCACGTCGGCCTGCACCTTCTGCGTGTCCGCCACCTCGAACACCGCTCCGGCGGCGCTGCGCAGGCGGCCGCTGTCGCCGACCTGGCCGCCGGACTCGGCGTAGAACGGCGTGTGGTCGAGCACGACGACACCGTGCTGTCCGGCGGCGAGCGACTGCACCGCCGTCCCTTCGGCGTACAGCGCCACCACCCGCGCCTCGTCGAACGCCAGCCGTTCGTAGCCATGGAACGTGCTCGCCGGGCCGGTGTACTCGAGCCCCGCGCTGGCCTTGAACTTGCCCGCGGCGCGGGCCTGCTCGCGCTGGCGCGCCATCGACGCATCGAACCCGGCCTCGTCGACCGCGACGCCGCGTTCGCGGCAGACATCGGCGGTCAGGTCGAGCGGAAAGCCGTAGGTGTCGTAGAGCTTGAACGCGGTCTCGCCGTCCAGCGTCGTCACGCCACCGGCCAACGCGGTCTCGAGGATCGCCATGCCGTTGGCCAGGGTCTCGCCGAAGCGCTCCTCCTCGGCCAGCAGCACCGAGGCGACCCGCGCCTTGTCGCGGCGCAGTTCGGGATAGGCGTCGCCCATCACCCGATCGAGATCCTCGACCAGCCGATGGAAGAACGGCTGGTTGCGACCGAGCTTGTGGCCGTGGCGCAGCGCGCGCCGGATGATCCGGCGCAACACGTAGCCGCGTCCCTCGTTGCCCGGGATCACGCCGTCGACCACCAGGAACGAGCAGGCGCGGATGTGATCGGCGATCACACGCAGCGACGGGGCGGCGAGATCGTCGGTACCGGTCTCGCGCGCAGCCGCGGCGATCAGTGCCTGGAACAAGTCGATCTCGTAGTTGCTGTGCCGGTGCTGCAGCACTGCGGCCAGCCGCTCCAGTCCCATGCCGGTGTCGACACAGGGCTTGGGCAGCGGCGTCAGCCTGCCGGCCGCGTCACGGTCGAACTGCATGAACACCAGGTTCCAGATCTCGATGTAGCGGTCGCCGTCGGCCTGCGGTGATCCCGGTGGCCCGCCCTCGACCGCCGGGCCGTGGTCGTAGAAGATCTCGCTGCAAGGACCACAGGGACCGGTGTCGGCCATCTGCCAGAAGTTGTCCGACGCGTAGCGTGCACCCTTGTTGTCACCGATGCGCACGATGCGCTCGGGTGGCACACCGATCTCGTCGGCCCAGATCGCATACGCTTCGTCGTCCTCGGCATAGACCGTGACCCACAACTTGTCGGCCGGCAACGCGTAGTCACCGGTCAGCAGGTCCCAGGCGAACCGGATCGCGTCGCGCTTGAAGTAGTCGCCGAACGAGAAATTGCCCAGCATCTCGAAGAACGTGTGATGCCGGGCCGTGTAGCCGACGTTCTCCAGGTCGTTGTGTTTGCCGCCGGCGCGGACCGAGCGTTGCGCGGTCACCGCGCGTCGGTACGGGCGCTGGTCCTTGCCGAGAAAGACATCCTTGAACTGGACCATCCCGCTGTTGGTGAACAGCAGCGTCGGGTCGTTGGCCGGCACGAGCGGACTCGAGGCCACGACGGTGTGACCACGCGCGGCGAAGAACTTCAGGAACCGGTTCCGGATCTCGGCCGAATTCATGCAAGTAAGCCGTTGATTTGCTGGGAGAACGCTATTGTAGCGGCAGCATGGCCGCAAACCGGGCGTGGGCCGGGGAAAGGCCGGGGATCGGGCAGGCGGGGAAAAAAAGAGCGCCCCGTTCGGGGCGCATCAAGGGGAGGAGACTCTCAGAAACAGGCCAGGAGCCTGAGCACCCAAGATAGGCCGATCCGGGGTTACATCCGAGCCGGCAGCGGGTAAACGAGGTAACAGGAGGTAAGCCGGCAGCCGGCCGCGCCGCTGGCCCGCAGCGGCCGGGATCGTGTAAGTTGCAGTCACCTCGACTGCTCCGTGCTGCTGCCCATGGCCCCGATCCTCGCCGGCTTCCGAGTGCTCGACCTGACGCGGGTGCTGGCCGGGCCATGGTGTGCACAGAATCTCGCCGACCTGGGTGCCGAGGTGATCAAGATCGAACGACCCGGCGTCGGCGACGACACCCGCGGCTGGGGCCCGCCGTTCCTGGCCGATCGCGACGGCCACGAGACCCCCGATGCCGCCTACTACCTGGCCGCCAATCGGGGCAAGAAATCGGTCGAGGTCGACATCGCGAGCGAGGCCGGCCAGCAGGCGATCCGCGAACTCGCGGCGATCTGCGACGTGGTCCTGGAGAACTACAAGGTCGGCCAGCTCGAGCGCTACGGGCTCGACTACACATCACTCGCCCGGATCAATCCGCGGCTGGTGTACTGCTCGATCACCGGCTTCGGCCAGACCGGCCCCTGGGCGCACCGCGCCGGCTACGACTTCATCATCCAGGGACTCGGCGGCTTCATGTCGATCACCGGCGAGGCCGACGAACGCCCCGGCGGCGGGCCGCAGAAGGCAGGGGTCGCGGTCTCCGACCTGATGACCGGCATGTACGCGACCCAGGCCGTGCTCGCGGCGCTGCTCGATCGGGAGCGGCGCGGCCGGGGACAATACATCGACCTCGCGCTGCTGGACGTGCAGGTGGCGATGCTGGCCAACATGAACACCAACTTCCTGGTCAGCGGGCGCGTACCCCGACGCTGGGGCAACGCCCATCCGAACATCGTCCCCTACCAGACCTTCCGCGCCCAGGACGGCTGGATCATCCTGGCGGTCGGCAACGACGACCAGTACCGGCGTCTGTGCGAGCTCGGCGGCCGGCCCGACCTGTTCGAGGATCCGCGCTTCACCCGCAACGCGGGTCGCGTGCGGGAACGCGAGACGCTGGTGCCGCTGCTCGCGGCGATGATCGCCGGTCGTCCGGCGGCGCGCTGGCTCGCCGACCTGGAGGCCGCCGGCGTGCCGTGTGGACCGATCAACGACCTGGCGCAGGTGTTCGAGAATCCGCAGGTGATCGCGCGTGGCCTGCGCGTCGATCTCGAACGCGAGGACGCGGGTCCGGTGCGACTGGTCGGGTCGCCGATCCGGTTCTCCGACAGCCCGATCGGTGCGACCACACCGCCGCCGCGGCTCGGTGAACACACGCGCCAGGTGCTGGGCGACCTGCTCGGCTACGACGAGGCCCGCATCGCCGCGGCGCGCGGCGTGGACTGACACGCGGTACCGAAGCGGACCGGACGACAACGATGGCCAGCCTGCCCGCCACCGCCTCGGAACCACGCAGCGCGTGGCGCTTCGCCGTGCTGACCACGGTGGTCGTCCTGCTGGTGCTGGCGCTGCTCGCCGCCGCGGTCTGGCTGTCGATCGAAGGTGAACGTCGCGACACCCATGACCGGCTGGTCCAGGTCACCGACCAGGCGGCGCTGACGATCAAGGCGCGCCTGGGCGAGACGTTGCAGACGCTGCAACTGCTGGCCACCGACCGCCAGGTGCTCGACGACGAGTCGTCCTTCCACGCCACCGCCACCCAGCTGTTCGCCAGCAACGGCGCGCTGTTCCGGCTCGAGCATCGGGCATCCTCCGGCAGCCTGCTGCGCTCGGCCGACGCCGCGGTGCCGCGCGCGCAGGCGATCGCCGCGGCGCGGCGCGAGCGACCGGCGGCCGAGCCGCTGGCGACGATGCGTTCGGCCGCCGAGCTCGGCCTGCCGCGTTATTCGCAACCGTACTGGGTCCAGGTCGCCGACGATTTCGGCTTCGACGTGATGGATCTGGTGGTGCCGGTGCCCCGGCTGGCCACCCGCCAGGAACGCCAGAGTGCGCTGGTCGCCACCTATTCGATGCCGATGCTTCTCGAGGCGCTGGCACCGCCGAACTATCTGCAGCTGCACCAGGTCTGGCTGACCGAAAGTGACGGGGCGATGATCGCACGTGCGGCCTTCGGGCTGCGCGGCCGTGGCGTCTACACCGCATCCAGCACGATCGACCTGCCCGGCACCGGCTTCGTGCTTCGCGCCAACAGCACAAGCGACGGTCCAAGGGTGATCCCGAACCTGATGACCGGCATGCTGATCCTGCTGACGATGGCACTGGTCGCCAGCGGGCTGATGCTGGCGCGGGACATCCGGCTGCGTGCCCGCGCCGAGCAGGCGCTGCGCGAGGCGCATGCGTTTCGCAAGGCGATGGAGGATTCGCTGGTGACCGGACTGCGCGCACGGGATCTCGACGGCCGCATCACCCACGTCAATCCGGCGTTCTGCGAGATGACCGGATGGCGCGCCGATGAACTGATCGGCAGCCGTCCGCCGATGCCCTACTGGGCGCCCGAGGCCGCCGACCAGTACGAACAGCGCCGGGCCAAGGTGCTCGCCGGCGCCGTCGGCCGCGAAGGCTACGAGACGATCTTCATGCGTCGCGACGGTGAACGATTCCCGGTGCTGATCTTCGAGGCGCCGCTGATCGACGAATCGGGTCGGCAGACCGGATGGATGAGTTCGGTGCTCGACATCAGCGAACAGAAGCGCATCGAGGCGCTGAACCGGCAGCAGCAGGAGCAGCTGCAGGGCAACGCACGACTGGCGATGCTGGGCGAGGTGGCCAGTGCGCTGTCGCACGAACTGAACCAGCCGCTGGCGGCGATCACCAGTTATGCCACCGCCTGCCAGAACCTGCTCGACAAGCCGCGCCCCGGTGCGATCGCCGGCGCGCTGCAGCGGATCCGCGAACAGGCCGAACGTGCCGGCCGCGTGATCCGCAGCGTGCACGAGTTCGTCCGTCGCCGCGCGGTGCAGCGCGAACCGGTCGACCTGGCCTCGCTGCTGACGGCGGTCGATCCGCTGATCCGACTGCAGGCAGCCAAGGCGGGGGTCGTCTGCCAGTGGCGCTCGCCCGAGGCGATCGTGGTCCACGGCGACCGGATCCTGCTCGAACAGGTGCTGCTGAACCTGACCCGCAACGCCTGCGAGGCGATGGTCGAGTCGGAGCCGGCGCGACGTGTGCTCGAGATCGAGACCCGGCAGTTCGCCGACACCGACAGCGGCGAGGAGCGGCACTGGGTCGAGGTGGCGGTACTCGATCGCGGAAGCGGCATCGATCCGGCCGCGCTCGAATCGCTGTTCACCGCGTTCCGCTCCGACAAGGCCGACGGCATGGGCATCGGACTGAGCTTCTGTCGTTCGGTCATCGAGCAGCTCGGCGGCCGACTCACCGGCGAGCCACGTCCCGGGGGCGGGTCGGTGTTCCGTTTCACGTTGCGCACCGCCCCGGCGGCGGTCCTGGTGCCCGCATGAACGCCGGCGCCCGCCGCCCGGAACCGGTGGCCTACCTGGTCGAGGACGAGGCCGTGCTCGCCGATGCGCTGGCCTTCCTGCTCGATTCGCGCGGCATGGCGAGTGAACGTTTCGACAGCGGCGAGGCGTTCCTGGCCGCGGTGCGCGGGCGCGGCGACTGGGCCTGCCGACCCGGCTGTATCGTGCTCGACGTCCGCATGCGCGGCATGTCCGGGATCGAGGTCTTCGAATGGCTGCACGCGGCCTTCCCCGGGCACCCGGTGCCCACGATCTTCCTGACCGGCCACGGCGAGGTCTCGATGGCGGTCGAGGCGCTCAAGCGGGGCGCGTTCGACTTCTTCGAGAAACCGTTCAACGACAACCGGCTGGCCGATCGGATCGGCGAGGCGATCGCCGCATCGCAGCAACGGATCCAGGCCAATGCCGGGGCCGCCGACCTCAGGGTCCGGCTGTCGCGATTGTCGGCCCGGGAATACGAGGTGATGCGCGAGATCCTCGCCGGCAAGCTGAACAAGGTGATCGCCGGCGACCTCGGCATCAGCATGCGAACCGTCGAGGTTCACCGTGCCAACGTCTTCGCGAAGATGGAGGTCCGCAGCGCGGTCGAACTGGCCCGGCTGCTCGAAAAGCAGGCACCGCCCGGCTGATCCGACCATCGCGCCCGCCCGGCCGCCGCGTCGCGCCGGGCAGACTGTGGAATCCCCGGATCGCCGCTTGCGACCGGCTGCCACTATCATCCGGAAACTCTGCGCCTCGCGGCGCCGGCGGCCGGGCCCGGGCCCGGCCGGATGATCAGATCGAGGAGGAGAGACTCGTGCGGATACGCAATCACCGGGATTTCTGGGCCGGCGTGATGTTCATGGCCTTCGGCGTCGGCTTCGTGCTGTTCAGCACGGCCTACCCGCTGGGCACGACGGCGAAGATGGGCCCCGCATTCTTCCCGACGGTACTCGGCGTGCTGCTCGCGGTGCTCGGGGCGATCATCTCGGCCGGTGCCTTCCCCCAGACGGCCATCGAAGCGCAGGTTGCGAAGTTCGGCTGGCGCGAGATCTTCCTGGTCCTGCTGGGCGTCGCCCTGTTCGCTTTCATGTTGCCGCGGCTCGGCCTGGTCGTCTCGGTCTTCACGCTGATCTTCGTCGCCGCCTCTGCAAGTCACGAGTTCCACTGGAAGGAGAGCACGATCTCGGCGATTGTCCTGGTCCTGCTCGCCTACGGATTGTTCTCGACGGGCCTGGAAGTGCAGTTCCCCGTCTGGCCGAAGTTCCTGGTCCAGTGAGGGCGGACACGACATGAGCGAAGTCTTCTCCAACCTGGCACTGGGCTTCTCCGTCGCGGCGACGGCGCAGAACCTCTTCTACTGTTTCATCGGTGTGCTGTTCGGCACGCTGATCGGCGTGCTGCCGGGCATCGGCCCGCTGGCCACGATCGCGATGCTGCTGCCGATCACCTACAAGATGAGCGACCCGGCCTCGGCGCTGATCATGCTGGCGGGCATCTATTACGGCGCGCAGTACGGCGGTTCGACGACCGCGATCCTGGTCAACCTGCCCGGTGAATCCTCGTCGGTGGTGACGACACTCGACGGCTACCAGATGGCGCGCCGCGGCCGTGCCGGCCCGGCGCTGTCGATCGCCGCGCTCGGTTCGTTCTTCGCCGGCACGGTCGCCACCTTCCTGCTGGCCGCATTCGCGCCGCCGCTGGCGGAGATCGCGTTCAAGTTCGGCCCGGCCGAATACTTCTCGCTGATGGTGCTCGGCCTGATCGCCGCGGTCGTGCTCGCGCACGGCTCGATCGTCAAGGCGCTGGCGATGGTCGTGCTCGGGCTCCTGCTCGGGATGATCGGCACCGACGTCAACTCGGGGGTCGCACGATTCTCGTTCGACATCCCGGAGCTGACCGACGGCATCGAGTTCGCGGCGGTTGCGATGGGACTGTTCGGCTTCGGCGAGATCATCGCGAACCTCGAGCAGCGCGAACAGCGCGAGGTGTTCACGAAGAACGTCGGCAGCCTGCTGCCGAGCAAGCAGGAATTCATGAGTTCGATCGGGCCGGCGATCCGCGGCACGACACTGGGCTCGTTCCTCGGCATCCTCCCCGGCGGCGGCGCGATCCTCGCATCCTTCGCCTCCTACGCCCTCGAGAAGAAGCTGTCCAGGACGCCGGAGCGATTCGGCAAAGGCGCCATCGAAGGTGTCGCCGGTCCGGAGTCGGCCAACAACGCCGGCGCGCAGACCTCGTTCATCCCGATGCTGACACTCGGCATCCCGACGACGCCGGTGATGGCGCTGATGATCGCGGCGATGATGATCCACAACATCCAGCCCGGGCCGCAGGTGATGAGCAGCAACCCGACGCTGTTCTGGGGCCTGATCGCCTCGATGTGGATCGGCAACCTGTTCCTGGTGATCCTGAACCTGCCGCTGATCGGCCTGTGGATCAAGCTGCTGACGGTGCCCTACCGCCTGCTGTACCCGGCGATCCTGATGTTCTGCTGCATCGGCGCGTATTCGATCAACAACAACGTGTTCGACGTGTTCATGACGATCCCGTTCGCGATCCTCGGCTACGTCTTCAAGAAGCTCGACTGCGAACCGGCCCCGCTGCTGCTCGGTTTCGTGCTCGGCAAGCTGATGGAGGAATACCTGCGGCGGGCGATGACGATCTCGCGCGGCGACGCGACCGTGTTCCTGACCCGGCCGCTGTCGCTGACGCTGCTGGTGATCGCGGTGATCCTGCTCGCGATCGTGTTCCTGCCGTCGATCGCCCGCAAGCGCGAAGAGGCGTTCGCCGGCGAGGAATCGGGCTGAGCGGCACACGATTCCCGCGACGACGGGGCCCCGGGGTGTCCACCTCGCGGCCCCGTGATCTTTTCGTGATCCGATCGCAGGCCAGGCGAGACCACTCGACGATGGCCGCGTGAACGGCGACGCGCACACTTCCTGCTGTCGGCAACACCAACGGTGCGCCTCATGCATCGACCGGGCCGACAGCCAGCCAGGAAGCCGTCATGTCCACCGTCGTTCGAACCCTTGTCCTCGCCGCGATCGTTTCGGTCGGCGGCCAGACGTACGCCGCCGCCGTCCCGACCAGTGCCAGCCCGGTACTGCGCGAATTCGACGCCGCGAAGATGGCCGATGCCGTCGACCCTCCGGCGGCCCGTTCCAACCCGCTCACCGGCGCGTCCGACGCGGGTGACGCCTGATCGATCCGGGACGGCGTCAGCCGCCGTCCCTGTCCTGCCGTTGAATTGTCCTCCTCTCTCCTCTTTCGCCCCGGTCCGCCGGGGCGTTTTCTTTGGTGCTCGCCCGGCCGGGCGGACGTCCGCCCGACGGGTCGCGGCCATTTGTTAGACTCGGCACGGAACCCTGCAACGACCACACACCGGCGTCGGCATCCGGATGCCGTCCCGCCGCCATCAACCGCGAGATCCCATGAACGCACCCACGGTGCTCGCCTTCGACGTGTTCGGTACCGTCGTCGACTGGTACGGAACGATCCGGCGCGAGGTCGGCGCGATGGGCCTGGGCATCGACCCGGGCGAGTTCGCGCTCGCGTGGCGCGCCGGGTACCAGCCGGCGATGCAGCGAGTCCGCAGCGGGCAGCAGGGCTGGACCTCGATCGACCGCCTGCACCGTTCGATCCTCGACGGACTGATCGAACGGTTCGGCCTGCACGACCTCGACGAGACGGCTCGCGCACATCTGAACAACGTCTGGCATCGACTGGACCCGTGGCCCGATTCGGTCCGCGGGCTCGCGCGGCTGCGCAGGCGCTTCACGATCTGCACGTTGTCCAACGGCAACCTGGCGCTGCTGGCCGACATGGCCAAACACGGCGGTCTGCCGTGGGACCTGATCCTGTCGGCCGAGGTCTTCCGGGCCTACAAGCCGGACCCGCGGACCTACCTCGGTGTCTGTGATGTCTTCTCGATCGAGCCGCAGGCGATGATGATGGTCGCCGCCCATCGTGACGATCTCGCGGCCGCCCGCGCCTGCGGTTGCCGGACCGCCTTCGTCGGCCGGCCCGGGGAGTATGGTCCGAACCCGCCGGCTGCACATGTCGAGCCCGCCGCTCCGCTGGCCGACTTCGAAGCGCCGGACCTGGACGAACTCGCCGACCAGCTCGGCTGCCCGTCGCCCTGAACCGCGAGTGAACGCGCCATGTATGCTCCCTTCGACTGGCACCACGGCTATCCGACGCTGCGCACGCCGGTGTTCGCGCGCAATGTCGTCGCCACCTCGCAGCCGCTGGCCGCACAGGCCGGGCTGCGGATGCTCCAGCGTGGCGGCAACGCGGTCGATGCGATCATCGCCGCCGCCGCGGCGCTGACGATCGTCGAGCCGGTCTCCAACGGCCTGGGCAGCGATGCGTTCGCGATCGTCTGGGACGGCCGCGGGCTGCACGGACTGAATGCGTCGGGCACCGCGCCGGCCACCTGGGATGTCGAGTACTTCCGCCGCCGGCACGGCGGGCGATTCCCGAAGCGCGGCTGGGACACGGTCACGGTGCCCGGCGCGATCGCGGCCTGGGCGGCACTGCACGAGAAGTTCGGCGTGTTGCCGTTCGCCGACCTGATCGCGCCGGCGATCGAGCTGGCCGAGCGCGGCTTCGGCGTGGCGCAGATCGTGCGCCAGAAATGGGTCGCTCAGTCCGGTGAACTGGCCTCGCAGCCCGGCTTCGCCGACACCTTCCTGCCGCGCGGCCGCGCACCGGAGATCGGCGAGCGCTTCGTCTTCACCTCGGCGGCGGCGACGCTGCGGCGCATCGCCGAATCCGGCGGCCGCGACTTCTACGAGGGCGAAACCGCCGCCGGCCTGGTCGCACACGCCGCCGCCAACGGCGGCACGTTGTCACTCGGCGACCTGCGCGAGTACCGGGCCGACTGGGTCACACCGCTGGCGCGCGACTATCACGGCTACACGTTGCACGAGATCCCGCCCAACGGTCAGGGCATCGCCGCGCTGATGGCGCTGGGCATCCTGTCGCATCTGGACATGTCGGAACTGCATCCGGACTCGGCCGAAGCGCGCCACCTGCAGATCGAGGCGATGAAGGCGGCATTCGCCGACGTCTACCGCTACGTCGCCGACGAACGCTGGATGACCGGTGTCACGCCGGCGTCGCTGCTCGACGACGCCTACCTCGAGTCGCGCTCGCGCCTGATCCGGCGCGACGCGGCCACCGACTTCGCCCACGGCTCGCCGCCGGCCGGCGGCACCGTCTATCTGACCGCGGCCGACGAACGCGGGATGATGGTGTCGTTCATCCAGTCGAACTACATGGGCTTCGGCAGCGGCGTGGTCGCCGGCGCGACCGGCGTGTCGCTGCAGAATCGCGGCTACTGCTTCACGCTGGACCCCGCGCATCCGAACTGCGTGGCGCCCGGCAAGCGGCCGTTCCAGACGATCATCCCGGGCTTCCTGACCCGCGAGGGCAAGCCGCAGATGAGTTTCGGCGTGATGGGCGGCAACATGCAGCCGCAGGGCCACGTGCAGACGCTGGTCCGGATGATCGACTTCCGTCAGCCGCCGCAGGCCGCCTGCGACGCGCCGCGATGGAAGGTCAATCAAGGCCTCGCGGTCGACGTCGAGCGGACGATGGAGCCATCGGTGGTCGCGACCTTGGGCAGGCTCGGCCACCGGATCGAGACACTCGACGATCCGTACATGGATTTCGGCTCGGGCCAGTTCATCTGGCGACTGAGCGACGACCTCGCCGACGGCTACCTGGCGGCGAGTGATTCGCGCCGCGACGGCCACGCGGCGTGTTTCTGAACGACCACAGGAGACAGACCCGATGACATCCAGAACCTATGACGCCGTGCCCGCGCATCGCGTCGCCTTCCTCGGCCTCGGTGTGATGGGTGCGCCGATGGCCGGTCATCTGCGCGCGGCCGGCCACGACGTCACCGTCTACAACCGGACCACCGACAAGGCCCGCGACTGGGCCGCGAAACACGGCGGCCGCTCGGCACCGACCCCGCGCGAGGCGGCCGGCGGCGCGCAGATCGTGTTCTGCTGCGTCGGCAACGACGACGACCTGCGCAGTGTCGTGCTCGGTGCGGACGGGGCGTTCGCCGGCATGGGTCCCGACGCGGTGTTCGTCGATCACACCACCGCATCGGCCGCGGTTGCACGCGAGCTGTACACCGAAGCCCGTTCACGCGGACTGCATTTCGTCGACGCACCGGTCTCCGGTGGCCAGGCCGGCGCCGTCAACGGCCTGCTGACCGTCATGTGTGGGGGTGATGCGGCGGCGTTCGACCGCGTCCGTCCGGTCGGCATGGCGTTCGCGCGGGCGTTCACGCGGATCGGCGATGCCGGCGCCGGCCAGCTCGCGAAGATGGTCAACCAGATCTGCATCGCCGGCCTGCTGCAGGGACTCGCCGAGGGGGTCGCGTTCGGCCAGTCGGCCGGCCTGGACATGAAACTGGTGTTCGAGGTGATCGGCAAGGGCGCGGCCCAGTCCTGGCAGATGGACAACCGTGCCGCGACGATGATCGACGACAAGTTCGACTTCGGTTTCGCGGTCGACTGGATGCGCAAGGACCTCGGGCTGTGCCTGGACGAGGCCCGGCGCAATCGGGCGACGCTGCCGGTGACCGCGCTGGTCGATCAGTTCTACGCCGACGTCCAGAAGATGGGCGGCGGGAGGATGGATACCTCGAGTCTGGTCAGGCGGCTTCGCCCCCGCGGCTGAGTACGCGGTGGACAAAACCGGGCCGCGCGGCCTTCGCGCCCGGCTCGTCGGATGGGTCGCCCGGATCGCCGGCACGGTGGCGCTCGTGGCGGTTGCGCTGGTGATCGGAGGACAGATGGGATGGCTGGCGGGCACACGACCGGATGACCTCGGCATCGTCGATGGCCGGCTGCGTCCGGTGCGCACGCACCTGACCAACGCCGTATCCAGTTTCGCCGACACCGAGTACCACCGGATCGCGCCGCTGTCGGCGGCCGGCGAACCGCGCGCGGTGTTGCGGCGGCTGCGGGCGATCGTCGCCGCGCGTCCCGGGGTCCGGATCGTCAACGAACAGTCGGGTTACCTGTACGCGGAGTTCGAGTCCCGTGTGCTGGGTTTCGTCGACGATGTCGAGTTCCTCCTCGACGAGTCCGCCGCCGTGATCCACGTCCGCTCGGCGTCCCGCCTCGGCCGGCGCGATTTCGGGGTCAACCGGGCTCGGGTCGAAGCGATTCGTGCAACACTCTCGGTTTCTTCACCGATCAAGGATTCGAAGATGCCCGTCCAGACCACCGCCTCGGGGCTGCAGTACGAAGACGTCACCGTCGGCAACGGGGCACAAGCGGCCGTCGGCCAGCGTGCGACCGTCCACTACACCGGCTGGTTGTACGAAGACGGCAAGGCCGGTGCCAAGTTCGATTCCAGCAAGGATCGCGGCGACCCGTTCACCTTCCCGCTCGGAGCGGGGCATGTGATCAAGGGCTGGGACGAGGGTGTGGTCGGCATGAAGATCGGCGGCACGCGCCGGCTGATCGTCCCGCCCGAACTCGGCTACGGCGCGCGCGGCGCCGGCGGCGTGATCCCGCCCAATGCGACGCTGCTGTTCGAAGTGGAACTGCTGGCGTTGTGATGAAGAATCCGTGGCTGCAGGCCTGGCAACACTCGATGGACATAGCCGGGCAAGCCCCGGAAGTGATGGCCCGTCGCACGCTGCGGCTGCTCGATCCGCGCTGGCCCGCCTCGCCGCGAGAACGCGCCGAGGCGGTGCGCATGATCACCGAGAAGATGCAGGCGGCGATGCACACGTCCTCGGTGATCGCGAATCACCAGTTGAAGATGCAGCGCGACCTGCTGGCGTTGATGGCGCGGCATGCCGACTGGACACGCGATCCGCGCCCGGACAACTTCCTCCGGATGATGACCGAGGCGACCCGCGACTCGATCGACGCGGCCGGCGTCGGCTGGTCCAAGGCGCTGACACCGACCCAGCGCAAGGTCCGCAGCAACCTGATGCGCCTGCGGCGCAAGGATGCGCGCAAGGACGGATGACAGCCCGGGCACGGCCGGGAGCGGCTTGCCGGCCTGACGATGCCCCCAGGCCACGCCGGACAGCGGTCATGGGGGACCACGCCCAGGGCAAGGCTAGAATGTGGAGTTCGCCCACGTCCTGCGCGCCCCGCAGCATCCCGGATGAGTGACGCCCGACCCGCGAACGCCCCCAGAAAACCCCCGGCCACCGATCCGCCGTCGAATTTCATTCGCAGCGCGATCGATACCGACCTCGCGGCAGGCCGCTACACGCCCCGGCGCTGGGCCGGCCACCCGGACTTGGCCGCGGCACACCGCGGGGGACCACCGGATGTCGCCAGGATCCGCACGCGGTTCCCCCCGGAGCCGAATGGTTACCTGCACATCGGACACGCGAAGTCGATCTGCCTGAACTTCGGGCTGGCCAGGGACTACGACGGACGCTGCCACCTGCGTTTCGACGACACCAATCCGGTCAAGGAGGAGCAGGAGTACGTCGATTCGATCGTCGATGCGGTGCGTTGGCTCGGCTTCGACTGGCAGGACGGGCGCGAGGACAACCTCTACTACGCGAGTGACTATTTCGACCTGCTGTTCGCGTTCGCCGAGGCGCTGGTCCGGGCCGGTCACGCGTACGTCGATTCGCAGAGCGCCGACGAGATCCGGGCCAATCGCGGCACACTGACCGAACCGGGACGCGACTCGCGCTTCCGCGACCGCCCGCCCGAGGAGAGCCTGGCCCTGCTGCGCGAGATGCGCGAGGGGAAACACCCGGAAGGCTCGCACGTGCTGCGCGCCAAGATCGACATGACGTCGCCCAACGTCAACCTGCGCGACCCCGTGTTGTACCGGATCCGCTTTGCCGATCATCATCGGACCGGTGATCGCTGGTGTGTCTATCCGATGTACGACTACGCCCATCCGATCTCCGATGCACTCGAGAACATCACCCACTCGATCTGCACACTCGAGTTCGAGGATCATCGACCGCTGTACGACTGGCTGCTCGAGCGGCTGGCCGATGGCGGCTTCTTCGATCGCCCGCTGCCGCAGCAGATCGAGTTCGCCCGGCTGAACCTGACCTACACGCTGACCAGCAAGCGCAAGCTGCAGGAACTGGTCACCAGCGGTGTCGTCGAGGGCTGGGACGATCCGCGGATGCCGACCCTGGTCGGGCTGCGCCGCCGCGGCTACACGCCCGAGGCGATCCAGCTCTTCTGCGAGCGCATCGGTGTCGCCAAGGCCGACTCGTGGATCGAGATGAGCGCGCTCGAGCAGGCGCTGCGCGACGACCTCGATCCGAAGGCCGCGCGCGCGACCGCGGTGCTCGATCCGCTGCGCCTGGTGCTGACCGACTTCCCGGCCGATGCGGTGGAAACCTGCAACGCCCCGGTGCATCCGCAACAGCCCGAACGCGGCGTGCGTGTGTTGCCGTTCACGCGCGAACTGTGGATCGAACGCGACGACTTCACCGAGACGCCGCCGAAAGGGTTCTTCCGGCTCTTTCCCGGCAATCGCGTCCGCCTGCGTTTCGCCTACGTGATCGAATGCACCGGGTGCGACAAGGATGCCGACGGCCGCGTGACCGCGGTCCATGCGCGGGTGCTGCTCGACTCGCGTTCGGGCACACCCGGCGCCGACCAGTACAAGGTCAAGGGCAACATCCACTGGCTGTCGGCGCGCGACGCCCTCGAGGTCGAGGTGCGGCTGTACGAGCGACTGTTCCAGCACGCGCATCCGGACGCCGGCGGCCGCGACTACCGCGAGGCGCTCAACGCCGATTCACGCCGGATCGTACGAGCGTTCGTCGAGCCGGGCCTGGCGGCGGCCGAACCGGAGCAGCGATTCCAGTTCGAGCGCCACGGCTACTTCGTCGCCGATCGCCGCGACTCCATGGCGGGCAGGCCGGTGTTCAACCGCTCGGTGACACTGCGCGATTCCTGGGGCGCGGGCAAGACCGGCTGAGCCGGTTTCCCGCGTTCACTCCGGCACCACGATCACCCCGCCGCCGACCTCGATCAGGTCGCCGGCGGCCGGCTGCGCCGCGATCGGTGGCAGGTTGCTGGCGGCGATCGCCGGCGCGGCGCCCGGCGTACCGCCGCGCGGCAACGTGCGCACCAGTTGCGACGGCGGCAACGCCGCGCCTTGCTTCAGGTGGTTCCACATCAGGTTCAGCGCGGCGATCCCGTAGACATGCAACGGGACGAAGCGGGTGTCGTATCCCGCCAGGCCGAGGAACGCCTCGAAGTGCTGCGCGTTGGTCACCTCGATGTAGCGCACGCGGCTGGCGACCCCTTCGGCGAGCTGGTTCATCGCGACATACGGTCGCGAGGTGTGATTGACCGGAATCAGCGCATCGCTGCGTCCGTGCACGATCAGCGCCGGCTTGCCGCGCAGGTTCGCCCGCTTGCGGGTGGCGTCGATGCCGCTGGTCAGCGCCGAATTCGCGAGCAGCTGGCGCAGGCAGTTGGCCGCATCGAAGTGGTAGTCGGCCAGCCCGGTCGATGGCGACACCGCCAGCGGATCGTTGATCGGCCCGTTGGCCGCGGCCCGGTTGATCAGGTTGATGCCATTGCTCGGCGGTATGCCGTTGCCCAGCGGGGCGATGGTCAGCATCGAGGCCGCAGCGGCGGCCACCGGCGCACCGGTGGTGGCGCTGGTCGCGCCGAACGAATAGCCGCAGAGATTGTCGGTCACCTTCGAGCGCGTGTAGGCGTTGGCGTAGGTCACCGCCACAGCCGGTGCGACGCTGAACCCGTAGTGCGACGCGTGCAGCAGGTCGGCCGCCGGCTCGTAGCCACCGGCACGCAGCTTCTGCAGCGCCTCGTCGGCCCGTTCGGCGGTGGTCGTGCCCGACAGCAGCCCGGCACCGGCCAGGGCGGTGCACCGGTTGGCAGCCCGCGTGGCGACGACGAACGAGAGGAACGGGCTGGCCGCATTGGACGCCGCGATCGCCGCACACGGCTGGTACAGGTTGGCCAGTGTCACGTAGTCGTACAGCGGTCGCCCCGCCGACTCGATCGTGATTGCGCCCCGACGCACCGTGATGCCCGCGGGAAGATCGAGGTTGATCTGCGGCTCGGAGGCGACGACCCCGTCGATCAGCCCGGCACCGTCTTCCTCGGCCGCGGCGAGCACCGCGCCACCGCCGTTGGACACACTGGAGGCGATCACGATCGTGTTCTCCGGCTTGAGCACGACCGTGCGCGAGTTGCCCGACGGACGGCCGAACTGCTCGTTGAGCACATAAAACGCGAACTCGATCGCACGTCGTGTGTGCAGGCCCCAGTCCTTCTCGGGGTTGCGCTGCGAATGGGCGTGTTTGAACGCGAAGCGGTTCGGCGAGGCGGTGTCGAACGCGGCACGTTCACCCGCGGCCAGCGGCGCGGTGAACAACGAGGCCGTGCCGGCGGTAGCCGCGGGCGCGAGTCGCCCGTCGATCAGCGTGACGGTGTCGGTGGACAGGTCGTGGGCGCCGTTGCCGGTGCCCTTGTCGGTGTAGGCGACCGCACAGCCGCGTTTCAGTCCCCATTCGCCGGTGGTGCCAATCGCGCCGTAGACACCCCGCGATCCGCTCGACGGCGCGGCCACGATGCATGCCTGCGCCACGTCGAACGAATCGGGCACCTGCACCATCAGCGTCACGTTGTCGCGCCCGGTGCCGTCGTCCAGGAACGCCAGCGACTCGCGGCCGGCGATCCGTCCCTCGCCGAGTGTGTCGTTGCCGCCGAGGTCGATGTTCGGCCCGTACAGGCGGCCGTAGCCGCCGGCGGCGGTCATGTCCGCGAGCGCGCGGTAGTTGTTCCAGATCGCCAGGCGCCGCAGTTCCGTGGCGGTGGGCGCGGCGGCGTTCGCGAACGTCGGGGCGGTCGCTGAACCCAGTCCCGTCCTGCCCAGCCCGGCAGTCAGCAGATCATCGCTGCTGCCGTCGTACCGCACTTCGCTGACCGGGCCGATCCCCGCGGGTTTGACGTTGACCTCGTCGTCCGAGCCGCAGGCCGCCAGCAGCAGCGCAAGAGCCCATGCGGCCGTTCGCGCAGGTCGCCCATGCCGCGGCAACGGATCACGTCGCGTATCGGTCATCGGTGCGGAAGCCGGCCGGCGTCCCTCGAGGCCATCATCAGTCATCGTCGTCTCCTCGTTCGTTTCTCGTCGACAGGCCGCCCACTATAGGGCCCGTGCGGCCGGGGTGCATCGTCGATGATCGGGCAGGAGGGTGCCGCTGGGGGATCCATCAGCGGTTCGACCGGGCGTTATACTTGACCGGTAAAGCAACAGGGAGTGCACGCTGGACCAGACCCCGCATCGACCGGAGGCGATCGCTCCGGACAACCAGCAGCATGCCGCCCTTCGGCTGTGGCTGCGGTTGTTCACCTGTTCACACCTGATCGAAAGCGGGCTGCAGCAGCGTTTCCGCCGCGAGTTCGACATCTCGCTGGCCCGATTCGACGTGTTGTCGCACCTCGAGCGCCATCGCGACGGCATGCGGATGACCGAACTGTCGCGCCGGTTGATGGTGACCGGCGGCAACGTGACCGGGCTCGTGGACCAGCTGGTCGCCGAAGGTTATGCGGTTCGCGAGCGGGTCGCCGCCGACCGCCGCAGCAGCCTGGTTCGGATCACCGCGCGCGGACTGCGCGAGTTCGCGCGGATGGCCCAGGTGCACGAGTCGTGGATCGTCGAGATCCTGTCGCCGCTGACCGAGGCCGACGTCGAGAGCGGCATCCGGATCCTCGGCAAGCTGCGTCGCGCGTTGCTCGCACCGCCTCCGGACGCATCGGCTTGATCGGGCGGATCGGACGGATGCGCTTCATCCCCGTCACGACCTCGGTCGCGCCGATCTCGCAGCCGGTGCCCTGCGGCCGCGGCTGGCCGCGCTGATCGTTGACCTCGATCGTGCAGGACGGCGGCGGGATCGCACCCACCAGCGCGCTGCCGGCCAGGGGCAGTCGCGTCGGCGTCGGGCCGCCGTTCGCGGCGAGTGCGCCAAGCAACGGCGCGCCGCCCGCGTCGATGTCGCCCGGTCCCGCACCGAAGCCGCAGGTGTCGGCGCCGGAGAAGTTGTAGCCGCCGCTCGCGACCTTGCCGAAGGCGACGCTGCAGTCGGCGCCACCGCCGAGCGGATCACCGACCACGCTGCCGAAGGCATCCATCGCACTGGCACCGAGCAGCAGGTTGGCGACCGCGCCGCCGGTGTTGCCGGCGATCGTCGCATGACGCAACGTCAGTGAACCGCCGCCGATCTTCAGGATGCCGCCACCCTGCCCGCTGGCCGCGGCGTTGCCGCTAATCGTCGAATTGCGCAGCAGCAGCGCGATCGACGGCCCGTTGGCGGCGATGCCGCCGCCGTTGGACGACGTGGACTGGTTGCCGGCGAGGGTCGATCGCAGCAGCTCGATCGCCGGCGCCCCGGCACCCGCCGATATGCCGATACCACCGCCGGCGAGCCGCGCGCTGTTGCCGGTGATCGCGACGCGGTCGAAGCGGTACAACGTCGCCGTACCGGCGCCCTGCACCGCGCCACCGCCGAAATTGGTCGCGACGTTGCCATCGAGCGTCGATTCGGTGAAGACCGCCGAACCGACATCGAACAGGCTGACGCCGCCGCCCTCGTCGTAGGCCGTGTTGCCGCTGATCGTCGAAGCGGTCACCTGCAGCTGGCCCTGGCGCTGCGCGATGCCGCCGCCCCCGCCGCCGACCAGGATGCCTTCGGGCTTGGCGAAGTTCGCATCGACGTGGGAGCCGTTCTGGATCCGCAGGTCGATCGACTCGGCAAAGATGCCGCCGCCGTCGGCGAAGACCTGGGTCGTCCGGTTGCCCTGGATCGTCGACTGGTCGATGGTCACCACCGGCACGACACCGTCGGTACCGCGCAGCCGCAGGCCGGCGCCGTCGTGGCCGGCCCGATTGTCGACGACCGTGCTGGCGCTCAGGGTGACGGTGATGCCGGGCTGGTTGGCGATCAGCGCCACGCCGCCGCCGCCGGTGTTGTCGGCGAACGGCCGGTTGAGCTGGATCGTCGAGCCGGTGATCGACAGCACCGTGCAGTACGAACACTCGATGCCGCCCCGGTTGCGTTCGACCAGTGTGCCCTGGACCGCCAGCGGGTAGCCGGTGGGTGCGTTGCCGGTGTTGCGGATGCCGGTGGCACCGTTGTCGCGGATCTGCGAGTCGATCACGGTGACGCTGCCATCGATGCCGTGCACGCCGCGGCCGGCATTCTCGCGGACCTGCGTGCGGGTCACCGTTACCGTCGACATGTTGGCGACGATGCCGTCACCCTGGTTGAAACGCACCCTCGAGTCGGTGACGGTCGCGGTGCCGCGGTTGATGCGGATGCCGCTGGTGTTGTCGTCGATGCTGCTGCCGGTGATCGTCAGCGCGCCCGGGGGTCCGCCGAATTCGCCGCGTTCGATCGCCGGGCCGCCGGTGTTGTCGGTGAAAACGGTCGTCTGCAGCACGACGTTGCCGAATGCCAGCAGGCCGGCGCCGCCGGAGAAGTCGGTCAGGTCGCCACCGAGCACACGGACGTTGTCCAGCACCAGCGTGCCCGACGGATGCAGCGCATGCAGCACCCGGTCGCCGGGACAGGCGGCGCGGATCTGCGCACCGTTGCCGGCGATCGTCAGCACCCGCGAATCGGTGTAGTCGAGGTCACCGGAGACGTTGGCATCCTCCTTGGGCGTCGAGTCGCCGCCGCACAGCCGGTAGATCGCCGCGGCCTGCAGCACGATCCGGGTGTCATCGCCGTCGCTGTTGGCGATGTCGAACGCCTCGCGCAGCGAGACGACACCATCGGCAGCCGCGACCACGTCGGCGAGTGTGGTCACGTTGACCACGTTCTCGGCGTGCACCGGTCTCACGGAACCGGCCAGCAGTAGCAACAACCAGGGCAGCAGGCGCCGACCGTGTCGACCGGGCCGCGTGAAGTTCGATCGGACGCTCCCGACGGTTCGCGCATCGGCGCATGGCCGGACACGACATGTGCTTCGATCCATGCTGGCCTCCCGCCCCGGATCAGCCCTCCAGCAGCCGGGCGGCCACCTGCTGCGGCGTGAGGCCCGCATTGGCCGCGGCCAGCTGCCGCTCGCGCTCGAGATTGCGTTCGAGCTGCATTTTCCCCGCTCGGTACTGTCTTGGCCAGGGCATGTCGGCATAGCCGATCCTGGCCGCCTCGGTCAGCAGCCAGGCCGGATTCGCCAGATGCGGCCGGGCGATCGCACACAGGTCCGCGCGACCGGCGGCGATGATGCTGTTCGCGTGGTCGGCCTCGGTGATCGCACCGACGGCGATCGTCGCGATGCCGGCCTCGTTGCGGATCCGATCGGCGAACGGCGTCTGGTACATCCGGCCGTAGACCGGCTGTTCGGCCTTGCTGACCTGGCCCGAGGAGACGTCGATCATGTCGGCACCGGCCGCCTTGAACAGCCGCGCGATCACGACCGCATCATCCGGCGTGACACCGCCGTCGACCCAGTCGTGCGCCGAGATCCGGACCGACATCGGCCGATCGGCCGGCCAGGCCGCGCGCACCGCGGCGAACACCTCGAGCGGATAGCGGCACCGGTTCTCCAGCGAACCGCCGTATTCGTCGCCGCGCCGGTTGGTCAGCGGCGAGATGAACGACGACAGCAGGTAGCCGTGGGCGCAGTGCAGTTCGAGCCAGTCGAAGCCGGCTTCAGCCGCCATCGTCGTGGCGCGCACGAAGTCCTCGCGGATCCGCGCCAGATCCTCGCGGCTGGCCTCGCGCGCGACCTGCGACACCCCCTCGAGGTACTGCTGCGGCGAGGCCGAGACCAGTGGCCAGTTGCCCTCGGCAAGCGGCAGGTCGATGCCGTCCCACGCACAACGGGTCGAACCCTTCGCCCCGGCGTGGCCGATCTGCATCGCGATCCTGGCGTCGGTCTCGCGATGCACGAAATCGACGATCCGTCGCCAAGCCGGCCCATGCTCCGGTGCGTACAGGCCGGGGCACCCCGGGGTGATCCGCGCATCGGCCGACACACAGGTCATCTCGGCGAAGACCATCGCCGCGCCACCCATCGCCCGCGCGCCCAGGTGGACCAGGTGATAGTCACCGGGTGTGCCGTCGATCGCCGAATACTGGGCCATCGGCGAGACGACGATCCGGTTGGCCAGTGTCAGCCCGCGCACCTTGAACGGCGTCAGCATCGGCGGCACCGCGCCGGCGGCGCCGGCGGCCGCGGCCATGTCCACGCGCTCGAGCGCGCGAGCGTGCACCCAGCTCTCGTAGCGTTCCAAGTAGCCGCGGTCACGCAGGCGCAGGTTCTCGTGCGAGATCCGCTGGCTGCGCGTCAGCAGCGAGTAGGCGAACTGCTCGGGTTCGAGCGCGGTGTAGCGATCGACGTTCTCGAACCACTCCATCGAGTTGCGTGCGGCCGACTGGATCCGCAGCACCTCGATCGATCGGACCTTCTCGTAGTCCTCGAGCGTGGCCGCCAGCGCGTGCGGCGCCGCATGCGCCTGGTGGCGATCGAACGCGTCGGCCAGGCCGATCGCATCCTCCAGCGCGAGCTTCGTGCCCGAGCCGATCGAGAAGTGGGCGGTGTGCGCGGCGTCTCCCATCAGCACCACCGGCACCCGGCGACCGTCGACGGTGTTCCAGCGGACCCAGGTGCCACAGACGATGCGCGGGAAGCGGATCCAGATCGCGGACCCGCGCAGGTGCTTGGCGTTGGACAACAGCGGCTGCCCGTCGAGGTACGGCGCGAACAGGCGCTCGCAGAACGCGATCCCTTCCTCCTGCGCCATCGACTCCAGGCCCGCGCGCTGCCAGACCTCCTCGGGCGTCTCGACGATGAAGGTCGAGGTGTCGCCGTCGTACTGGTACGCATGCGCCTGGAACCAGCCGTGTTCGGTCTTCTCGAACGCGAACGTGAACGCCTTGAACAGCTTCTTCGTGCCGAGCCAGACGAAGCGGCAGCGGCGCTGCTGGACATCCGGCGCGAACGTCTCCGCATAGCGGTTGCGCACGCGGCTGTTCAGCCCGTCGGCGGCGATCACCAGGTCGGCGCGGAACTTCGCGGCCAACGCCTGGTCGTCGTCGACGTCGCTGGCGAACGCCAGCTCGACGCCGACCTCGCGACAACGTTCCTGCAGGATCGCCAGCAGCCGCATGCGGCCGATGCCGCAGAAGCCGTGGCCGCTGGAGGTGATCGTACGCCCCTTGAAATGGACGTCGATGTCGTCCCAATGATTGAAGGAACGCAGGATCGAACGCGCCGACGGCTCGTCGGCCTGGATCAGGTTGCCCAGCGTCTGGTCGGAAAAGACGACGCCCCAGCCGAAGGTATCGTCGGCCCGGTTGCGTTCGACGACCGTCACCTCGTGCGCCGGGTGCCGCTTCTTCATCAACAACCCGTAGTACAGACCGGCCGGGCCGCCGCCGATGCAGACGATGCGCATGTGTTTCTTCCTCCACGGTCCCGAAGCCGGCCCGCGCAGATACTTTAGCCCTAAAGTAAATCGTGTGTCAAAGCCCGCACGATCGGGCGGTGTAGGCCCGCGACTACAGGGCGGCCGCCCCCGGCCCGACAAGTCGGCGAGCGACAGGGCCGACAGACCGGGACGATGACAAGGCCTATGGTGAACGAACCATCCATCGAGGAGAACCCCTCATGACCGAGCGTCAGACGAAGCAGCCCGCGCAGGATCCTTCCACGGCCGAGAAGAACCCGCCGCGCCATGCGCCGGTACGGGACCGCAAGGACCAGCCGTCGCGTGATCCGGTCGATTCGCCCGAGAAGATCGCCCCGGGCGACCGTGAACACGGTGAAGGCAACTACAAGGCCAGTCGCGAGTACAACGACGCCACGCGCCAGTTCGTGAAGTCCGGTCGGGTCGACGAGGCAGCCGACCAGGCCGCGCCGCAGTCCGACGAGGAGGCCCGCGAGATGGAAGAAGCCGAGAAGACCGGCCGCCAGCATGCCCAGGGGGAGGATCCGGAGATCTCCCAGCCGAAGAAGCGCGGCTCGGGCCGCTGACGTCCGCCGATCGCCTGAGCACGGTGGCGCGGGTCGTCGACCCCGCCCGCCGCGCCCGATCACCTCATGACGCGGTCGGCGCCTGGCGCATGGCCGCCAGGTGCCGGATCAGCATCGGCAGGCACAACAGCACACCGACGAGCGTCGGCACCAGGCCGGGCGCGACCATCAGCAACGCGCCGGCCAGACATGACACCTGCTCCCAGCGTCGCATCTCGACCAGGAAGAAACGCGACAGCGTCGCCGCCAGCATCGTGATGCCGAGCACACAACCGACGAAGGTGACGACGAAGTCGTAACCGTTGAATCCTCGCGCGACCAGCAGCAGCGACGGCGAGAACACGAACACGAACGGCACCAGCGCCTTGGCCAGTCCGAGCCGGAACGCGGTGTTGCCGGTGCGGAAAGGATCGCTGCCGGCCATGCCGGCGGCCGCATAGGCGGCCAGTGCGACCGGCGGCGTGATGTCGGCGAGCACCCCGTAGTAGAAGACGAAAAAATGGGCGACCAGCGGCTCGACGCCGAGGTTGACCAGCGTCGGTGCGGCAACGGTCACCATGATGATGTAGTTCGCCGTCGTCGGGATGCCGCAGCCGAGCAGGATGCAGACCAGGCCGGTCATCACCAGCGCGGCCAGCAGCGTCAGCGTCTTCGGCTCGACGAGGGTCGAGGGTACGAACGACAGCACTCCCCCCGCGACCGCCTGCGCGGCGCCGGTGATGATCATGCTGAGCTTGAAGCCGACCCCGGTCAGCGTGACGACACCGATGACGATGCCGACGGTCGCCGCGGCCGCACCAACCGCCAGTGCGTACTTGGCACCGGTCTCGAACGCCTCGAGCAGCACGCGCGGCTGCATCCTGCCGCGCACGCCCAGCACCCGGATCGCCGCCGCGCCGGCGAGCACCGCCGCCGCGAAGATCACCACCCGCCAGGTCTCGTCGAAGCCGCCGAATGCCACCGCCGCCAACGCCAGGTGCAGCACGCCGGCCAGCAGCCAGTTGATCGCCGTGTTGCCGCGCTCGGCGAGTGTGAGCCCGATCACCGCACACGAGCTGATGCCGACGAACGCCGCGAGATACGGTGTACGCCCCGATACCAGCGTGGCGATCAGCAGCGCCAGCGGCAGCAGCGTCGGCCATCGGACCGCCAGGCTCTCTCGCAGACGCGGCAACTCGTCTTCGGTCAGGCCGCGCAGGCCGTGCCGCTTCGCCTCGAAGTGCACCTGCATGAACACGCCGAAGAAATGCATGAACGCGGGCACGATCGCCGCCGTGATGATCGTCTGGTAGGGCAGGTTCAGGAACTCGATCATCAGGAACGCGGCCGCGCCCAGCACCGGCGGGGTGATCTGACCGCCGGTGGACGAAGCCGCCTCGACCGCACCGGCGAAATGGCGCTGGTAGCCGACCCGGATCATCGCCGGAATCGTCAGCGAGCCGACCGTGACCGCGTTGGCCACCGACGATCCGGACAACATGCCGAACATCGCCGAGCCGAACACGCTGACCTTGGCCGGTCCGCCCGCGTAGCGCCCGGCGATGCTCGAGGCGATGTCGAGGAACAGCTGGCCGAGCCCGACCCGGGTGGCGAGCACGCCGAACAGCACGAAGTGAAAGACGTAGGTGGCGACGACACCGACCGCGACCCCGTAGATGCCCTGGCTGGTCAGGTACTGGTGATTGACCAGTTGTGCCCACGACGCGCCCGCGTGACGCAGCAGCCCCGGAAAGATCGGACCGAACAGTGCATAGGTGATGAACGCGATGGCGATCAATGGCAGCGGCCAGCCCATGCTGCGCCGGGTCGCCTCGAGCAGCGCGACGATCAGGATCGAACCCATGGCGACGTCGAGGGTCGACGGGTTGCCGACCCGGAAGGCCAGATCCTCGAAGATCCACGGGATGTACAACACACTGGCGGCGACCGCGAGTGCGAGCAGCCAGTCGAGCACGGGAATGCCACCCGGCGCGACCATCCGATGCCGCGGCTCGGTCTCGTAGGCCCGTCGGCCGGCACCGAAGACGATGAAGATCAGGCCGAGCACGAAGGCGAGATGCACGCCGCGGTGGGTCGTCTCGCGCAGCAGGCCGAAGCCGGCGGTGTAGTAGTGGAATCCCGACAACGCGAGCAGCAGCGCGCCGACCAGCGCGGTGGCCGGCGCCACGTGCGGGCGGAATCGCATCTCCGGGTCGTAGCGCCGCTCCAGATCGGCCAGGCGCTGTTCATCCAGGCGCTGCTCGTCGAGTGCGGACATCGTGGCGCCCGGATCAGTGTGGCACGCGGCCGGGGCTCGTGTTCGTGGGCCCGCCGATCGGCGGACGACTCACGGAATGCGGGGGCGGTCGATCACGCGATCGGCCTCGCGATCGATCACTTGATCAGCCCGGCTTCCTTGTAGAACCTCTCGGCACCCGGATGGAACGGGATGCCGACACCCTTGACCGCGTTCTCCTTGGTGATGAACGCACCTTTGGCATGGCCCGACTTCAGCGTCTGCTGCGTCGCATCGCTGAACAGCGCCTTGGTGATCGCGTAGACCACGTCGGCATCGGCCTTGTCGCTGGTCACCCACTGCGCACCGAGGGCCAGCGTGCGCACCGCCGCGACCCCTTTGTACGTGTCCGCGGCGATCGTCTCCGGGGCGAAGAACGGGCTGAGCTTGCGCAACTCGTCGGCGGCGGCGCCATCGACCGGCAGCAGTTCGATGCCGGTGCCGCCGGCGGCGAGTTCGGCGATCGCGCCGGCCGGTGTGCCACCGACGAAGAAGAATGCATCGAGTGCGCCGTCCTTCAGCTTGTCACCGGCCTGGTTCGGCTTGATGTACTCGGCCTTGATCTCGGATTCCTTGACGCCATAGGCGGCGAGGATCATGCGTGCATTGATCAGCGTGCCCGAGCCCGGCTCGTCGAGTGCGACCCGCTTGCCCTTGAGGTCGGCGACCGACCGGATGCCCGCACCCTTCTTGACGACGACGTGGACACTTTCGGGATACAGGTTGGCGATCATCCGAAGGCCGGCGACCTTCGGCTTGCCGTCGAACGTGCCGGTGCCGGTGTAGGCCCAGGTGGCCACGTCGGACTGGCTGAACCCGGACTCGACCGACCCGCTGGCGATGCCGTTGACGTTGGCGAGCGAGCCGTTGGACGCCTGCGCGGTGACCACGATCCGGCCCGGCTGCGACACCGCGTTGGCGATCATGCCACCGACCGGATAGTAGGTGCCTGTGGTGCCGCCGGTGCCGATCCGGAAGAACTGCTGCGCCTGCACGGGCAACGTGACGAAGATCGCTGCAGCCAGCACCATCCACACCGAACGCCTCATCACTCGCTCCCCTGTCGAAATCGCGGGCATTCTACGCCCGCCTCGTGCCGGTGGCCGCATCCCTGCCCGTGACCGCATCCCCGACATACGGATTGCTGCGGCGCTCCTCGCCGAACGTCGACATCGGGCCGTGCCCGGGGACGAAGGCGACATCGTCACCGAGCGGCCAGAGTTCGGAGACGATCGAACGGATCAGCGTCGGATGATCACCGCGCGGGAAATCGGTGCGGCCGATCGAGCCGTTGAACAACACGTCGCCGACGATCGCCAGCCGCGCGAGGCGATGGAAGAACACGACATGACCCGGCGTGTGCCCGGGGCAGTGCCGGACCTCGAAGTGCTGGCGGCCGAAGCTGATCGTGTCACCGGCGGCGAGCCAGCGGTCGGGCTCGAACGAACGCATCGGCTCGAAGCCGAACATGCGGCTCTGCACCGGCAACTGCTCGATCCAGAAGCGGTCCTCCTCGTGGGGTCCCTCCAGCCGCACGCCGTGCCTGCGCGCGTAGTCACCCGCCTGGCCGCAATGGTCGATGTGGCCGTGGGTCAGGAACACCTTGTCCAACACCGCACCGCTGCGCTCGAGCGCCTGGTCGATCCGATCGAGGTCACCCCCGGGATCGACGACCGCGGCCCGATTGCTGTGGGCACACACCAGCAGCGAACAGTTCTGCTGGAACGGCGTGACCGGCACGATCGTCAGTTGCAGCCCGTGATCGGGAAGGGACTCGGTTTCGGATTCACTCATCACGTTGCGCCTGGACCTCGACGTGGATCAGCGCCGCCACAGCAGGTCGAACACCTCGCCGCGACGACCGGTCAACCGGATGCGGACCGGGATCATCCCTTCCCGCACGCCGAGCCAGACGTCGAGTTTCTCCTCGGTCGCCGGCTCGGCCGATGGCGCGAAATGCAGTGCGTCGACCGGCCCGACATCGGTGGCGAGCGACTCGATGCCCTTCGAGACGAAGCGCACCCGGTCCACCGAACGCGAGCCGATCACCGGGATCTCGATCGTTTCGCCGAGGTTCGCCTTGTCGGGCATCGCCTGCACCACCATCGCGAGCTGCCACAACGCGGACATCAGGTCCTGGGCACCGTCGACCAGCGGCACGGTGGCCTGGTTGCGCGAGAAGTTTACCGTGCGCGCCTCGTAGTCGACCGCGGCCCAGCGTTCGTCGCGACCCGGGCGCCGATCGGAATACCGTTGCGGCATCAGTCCGTTCGGACCGACGCTGCCCTGGCTGCTGAACACCAGTGTGCCCTTGAACTTGGGCAGCAGCGAATAGAAACCGCGCGCCTCGCCCTGGAGCCGGACCCTGTAGCTGTCGCCCTGGTAGGCGAGTTGCAGCATGACCTCGGCCACCTTCAGGCCGCCGTCGGTGTAGTCGCCGTAGTGGAAGTAGTACGGCCACTCGCCGGACCTCGGCGGGTCGCCGAGCGATCTGCCGTAGAGCAGCGGCGCCGGCTCGGGTGGTGCGGCCGGCGCCGGCTCCGTCACGTCCGGGCTGCCCTTGTCACCCGGATCGCCCGTGGTGCCATCGGCCGTGGTGGCGGGTGCATCGGGCGGCAACGTCGGCTGCGGCTCGCCGGGCGCAGCGACCGGATCGGGCGCCGCGGCCGATCCGGATGCGGGCACCGCCGGCGCGGCCGCGGCCGGCTCCGGCGGCTTGCGCGGAGGTTTCGGCGCGGGTCGTGCACGCGGCGGGGGCACGGGCTTCGCCGCCTCCTCAGGCAAGGGCTTCGATGGCGGCGGGGGCTGCGGCGTCACCATCGTCACCTCCACCGGGTCGTCGGCAGGGTCTTCCGGCGGCGCGAAAACGCCGAGGCGCAACGCGACCCAGGCCAGTCCCACCCAGTGCACGAGCACCGACAGCGCGATCGCGGTGCATGCGATCACGCCCCGCAGCGTTCGGGACGGCCCGGTCCCGGACCCGGCCTGCCCCGATTCATCGAAGTCACGTGGCACGGCAAGCTATGGTAACGTCCGCCAAGGAAGATCGCCGTGACGTTGAAGTTCTATTCGATCTGGGGCTGGATGCCGGTGCTGTCGGTGTCGGTGCGCCGACTGCCGGGCCGGCTCGTCGGCGCGTGCCTGGGCCCGCTGATCGTGCTCGACCGCAGCCACGACGACGACTGGCCGACGATCGTGCACGAACTCGAGCACTGCAAGCAGTTCTGGAAACGCGGTGCGATCGTGCACTTCGCGTTGTACTACCTGTCACACCGCTACCGGCTGTCGTCCGAACTCGATGCGTACTGCGCCGAGCTCCGTGCCTGCACTCCGGCCGAACGCGGTCCCCGGCTCGACGACTCGGCGCGTGCGCTGGCGGTCGGCTACGGGTTGTCGCTCGATGCGGCTTCGTGCCGCCGGCTGCTGCTCGCGTCGTTGACATCGGATCAGCCGCTCGCCGGTCTGCCGGCAGCCAAGCCACTTGCCTGACCCGATCAGGACCGATCGTCGTTTCAGCCTTCGTCTCCTCACCTCTCGCGCCGAGTCCCGCCGATGAACCGTGAACACGACACGGCACCCGCCACCGGCGCGCCGCTTCTCGATCCGATGCCGCTGCCGCCGATCCGCGCGCTGATCGGCGAGTTCGCGCGCGGCGCGAGTTCGCCGTCGCGGGTGCTCGAACACTGCCTGGCGCGGATCGACGCCGTCGACGGAACGATCAACGCACTGCCGACACGCCTGCCGGCCGACGAACTTCGCGTGCGTCTGGCCGGCATCGATCGCGCGATCGCCGCCGGTGAACCGGTCGGCGCACTCGCCGGCTTGCCCTGGTGCGCGAAGGACCTGCTCGCCACCGCGGGGGTGCGCACGACACTCGCCTCGCCGATCTTCGCCGACCGGGTACCGGAGCACGACGATCCGCTGGTCGCGCGCCTCAAGGAGGCACAGGCGGTGCTGATCGCCAAGTCGAACACACCCGAATTCGGTGCCGGTTCGCAGACCTTCAACACGGTCTTCGGCGGCACCTGCAACCCGTACGACACCTCCCGCACCGTCGGTGGTTCGTCGGGCGGTGCCGCTGCCGCGCTGGCCTGCGGCATGACGGTGGTCGCCGACGGCTCGGACCTCGCCGCCAGCCTGCGCAATCCCGCCAGCTTCTGCGGCGTCGTCGGCCTGCGACCGTCCTCGTTCGGTGATCCGTCGATGCACGCCGGTGCTGGTGCGTTCGATTCACTCGGACTGGTCGGCCCGATGGGGCGATCGGTCGACGACCTGCGGCTCGTGCACCGCGCGATCCACGCGCCGCAGGTGCGCCGCCCGATCGCCGACTGGGCACAGGCACTCGGCTCCGGCCAGTCGCGTCCCCGGCGCCCGGTCGCGGGCATGCGCATCGCCTGCACGATCGACTGCGACGGCGGTTTTCCGGTCGCCGAACCGGTCCGCCGGGCGATCGAGCAGGCCTACCTGCGCATCGAGGATGCCGGCTGCAAGCTGGTTCGTGCGACACCCGACTTCAGCGGCGCCGACGAGTGTTTCCAGACGCTGCGCGGCCTGTTGTTCGTCGCACTGCATGCGCAGACCTACCGCACCGATCGCCACCGGATGAAGGACACGGTGGTCTGGAACATCGAACAGGGCATGAAACTCACCGCCGACGAGATCGGCCGCGCGATGCGGCAGCGTGCGGCGGTATTCGAGCGGATGGCCGCGTTCATGCGTCAGTTCGATGCCTGGCTGCTGCCGACGGCGCAGGTGCTGCCGTTCGCCCTCGACGTGCCGTATCCGACGTCGATCGACGACGAGCCGCAGGCCACCTACATCGACTGGCTCAAGAGCTGCTACTGGATCACCATCAGCGGGCATCCCGCACTGTCGGTGCCGTGCGGTTTCGCCCGCGATGGCGAGTCGCCGCCGCTGCCGGTGGGGCTGCAGGTCGTCGGTCGCTTCGCCGGCGAGGAATCGCTGTTCGACGTCGCCGAGACGCTGGAGCCGCTGCTCGCGAGCCCACGCGGCTGACCCTTCCGATCGGAAGATCAGACCGATCAGACGATCGACGGCCGGTTCGGCAACTCGTCCGGATTGCGCGCACCCGGCGGAAATCCACGGGCCAGCAGCGTGTTGGCCAGGTCGATCGCCGACAGCAGCCCGGCGAGTGGTTCGTTGCGCTGGAATCCGGCGCGGACCCGTTCACAGACCTGCTGCCAGTCGGCTTCGCCGACCACACGCGCGGCTGCGCGGTCGGCGACCACCTCGACCGCGTGATCGGCCAGCAGCAGGTAGATCAGCACGCCGTTGTTGCCCTCGGTGTCCCAGACGCCGAGGTCGGCGAACACCCCGAGCGCACGTTGCCGGCTGCTGATGCCGGCCCACACCTGATACACGTCCAGCGACGCTTCGATCGCGATCCGGACCTCGGCCGAGTGCCGCGTCTCGCCTTCGGCGATCACCGCTTCGATGCGATCGAAGGCCGCGGGCGGGAACAGTCGGCGCAGGTCGCGCTCGTCGACCCGCAGGTGACGGATCACCCGCTTCAGGCGGCTCGGACGGGCGGCGCTCACCAGTCCCCCGACGCGCCGCCGCCGCCGAAACCACCGCCGCCGCCGCTCCAGCCGCCGCCGCTCCCGCCACCCCAGCCACCGCCGCCGCCCCCGCCCCAGCCGCCGGGCAGGATCACCGGCCCGGTGCGGTAGGTATGGCGGCCGACCCGTCGCATGCCGTGCGAAACCGACGTCAGCACCAGCAGCACGAAGAACGCGACCAGGCCGATCGCCAGCGCGATCACGATCGGCGCACCACCACTCATCGCCAGGAACCCGCTGGCTCCGGCACCGACCATCGAGCCGAACAACCGGCCGATGATCGCCGCGGCGATGAAACCGGCGATCAGGCCGAAGACGATCCCGCCGAACCAGCCGAGGTCGAGCTCGCCCTGCGCCGATCGGGCCTGGCCCTGCCGCCAGGGCTCGGGCAACGCCTCCCCGTCGATCAGGCGGCCGATCTCACCCACCGCCGACGTCAGGCCGCCGAAGAAGTCCTGCTGGCGGAAGCGCGGCGTCAGTGTCTCGGCGATGATCCGGCGCGCGATCGCATCCGGGATCACACCTTCGAGCCCGTAGCCGACTTCGAGCCGCACGCGACGGTCGTTCTTCGCGACCAGGATCAGCAGGCCGTCGTCGACCTTGCGCCCGTCGACCCGGCTTCGTCCCAGCTTCCAGGCCTCGGCGACCCGGATGCCGTACTGCTCGATCGTCTCGGGCTGTGTCGTCGGCACGATCAGCACGCCGACCTGTGCCCCCTTGCGTGACTCGATCGCGGCCAGTTCCTGTTCGAGCTGCTGGCGCTGGCCGGGATCGAGTGTGCCGGTCAGGTCGGTGACCCGGGCCGACAGCGTCGGCACCGCCTGCTGCGCGGCGGCCGGCCGCATGCAGACGGCCGCAATCGCAACCAGCGCGAGCAGGACCAGCGCGGCGAGCGCGCGCGATGCGCGTGCGCTCACCGCGGGCACCGGGGCGAGGGGTGCAACGTACATGTCACGGCCGGCACGCAGCCAGCGCGCCCGACCTATTTCTTCGGTTCACCCGGCTTGTCGAAGTTCACCGCCGGCGGCTTCGAGATCTCGCGTTCGTTCTCGACCGCGAACTGCGGCTTGGCGTCATAACCGAAGACCATCGCGGTCAGGTTGACCGGGAACCGGCGCACCAGCACGTTGTAGTCCTGCACCGAATCGATGTAGCGCTTGCGGGCGACCGTGATCCGGTTCTCGGTGCCCTCGAGCTGCGCCTGCAGATCGCGGAAGGCGGCGTCGGACTTGAGCTGCGGATAGTTCTCCGCGACCACCAGCAGCCGCGACAATGCACTGCCCATGTCGCGCTGGGCATCCTCGAACTGCTTGAGCGACTGCGCGTTGGTCGGATCGACCTTGATCTGGCCCACGCGCGAACGCGCTTCGGTGACCGCGATCAGCACGTCCTTCTCCTGCTGCGCATAGCCCTTGACCGTGTTCACCAGGTTCGGGATCAGGTCCGCACGGCGCTGGTACTGGTTGAGCACTTCCGACCACGACGACTTCGTCGTCTCGTCCTTGAGCTGGATGTCGTTGTATCCGCAGCCCCAGAGTGTTGCGACCAACAACGCGGCCACGAGGCCCCGGATGCTGCGCCCGATCAAGGTCATGCTTCGCTCCCCAGTGAGATGCCTCGGGCACGGAGTCTAGCAGGCCGATTCGCAGGGGATCCGAGAGCACCCGCAACGGCGGCCGGCAGCCGGCACCCGTCGTGACGACGGGTCACACTTGTGCCTCGCCCGCGTTGGAGTGACACTCCGACAGGCGTGCCGCCACCGTCCGCCAAGTCCGTCGTGAGTCTTCGTCCGCTGCTGCTTGCCGTCTGCATGACCGGTGCGATATACGCGGCGCCGGTGATCGCCGTGCCGGGCGCCGAGTCGATCCGCTCCTGGAACCGCGAGGCGTTCGAGGCCTACGAACGCGACGATGTCGAGCGCGCCCGGGCGCTGTATGCCCGCGCCGCGTCGGCCGGGGATCCGTCGGCGAAGTACAACCTCGCGGTGATCAGGATCCGCGAGGAGAGCCTGCGCACGCCGCTGGAGACCGCGCTGCGCGAACTGCGCGCCAGCGCCGAGGCCGGATTCGCGCCCGCGCAGTTCATGCTGGCGTCGATGTTCGACACCGGCAACTACCTGCGCAAGTCGGCGACCGACGCCACGCGCTGGTTCGAGAAGGCCGCGCGCCAGGGCCATCCGCAGGCCGCGCTGGAACTGGCCACGCAGTACTATCTCGGCAGAGGCGTCGCGCAGGATTACGCACAGGCGGCCGGCTGGTACGAACTGTCGGCCATCAGCGGCGACGTCTCCGCGCAGTACATGCTGGCGTCGATGTACGAGAAGGGACTGGGCGTGGCCACGGATCTGGACAAGGCACTGAACTGGTACGAGGCGGCGGGCCGCCAGGGTGACATCGCCGCACGCGAACTGGCCCGGCAGCTCGAGCAGCGGCTGACCCGCGAACGCGAAGCCGGCGGCACGAAGGCGGCGCCATGAGTGACGTTCCGCCGTCGATCGCCGACCTGCGCCGCGACTATCGGCTCGCGGAACTCGACGAGAGCGACGTCGCCGCCGATCCGCTCGAACAGTTCGATCGCTGGTTCCAGGAGGCGGTCCGTGCCGAGCTGCCGGAACCGAACGCGATGACACTCGCCACCATCGGCCTGTCGGGACGACCGGCGGCGCGAACCGTGCTGCTCAAGGGGCTCGAAGGCGGCGGCTTCGTCTTCTACACCAACTATCAGAGCGCGAAGGCCCGCGAGATCGAACAGGCACCCCAGGCCGCGCTGCTGTTCTTCTGGGGCGGGCTCGAACGGCAGGTCCGCATCGAAGGCACGCTGGACAAGGTCAGCGCGGCCGAGTCCGACACGTACTACCGCAAACGCCCGCTGGGCAGCCGCATCGGCGCCTGGGCGTCACCGCAGAGCCAGGTGATCGAAGCACGCACGATGCTCGAGGCCCGGATGGCGGATTTCCAGGCTCGACTCGGCGAGGATCCGCCCCGCCCGCCGCACTGGGGGGGTTACCGGCTGATCGCCGACACGCTGGAATTCTGGCAGGGCCGCACGTCGCGGCTGCACGACCGTATCCGGTATCGGCTCGACGGCGGGCGCTGGATCATCGAGCGCCTCGCGCCCTGACGCGCGGCGCTGCGGCCCCGCGCTCGGCGACCCCGCGCGCTCAGGCCTTCTTCACCAGCCGTTCGGCGAACTGCTTGCGGAACTTCGCGAGTTTCGGCGCGATCACGACCAAACAATAACCCTGGCGCGGATTACGCTCGAAATACCGGTCGTGATAGTCCTCGGCCTTCGAATAATTGTCGAGCGCGGCCACTTCGGTGACGATCGGCGCGTCGAAGACCTTCTCGCGCGCCAGTTCGGCGATGAAATCGCGCGCGATCCGTTCCTGCTCCGGATCGGTCCAGTAGATGCCCGAGCGGTATTGCGGACCGACGTCGTTGCCCTGGCGGTTCGGCGTGGTCGGATCATGGGTCGCGAAGAACGCCGCCAGCAGGTCGCGCAGCGAGATCCGGTCGGCATCGAACTCGATCCGGACCACCTCGGCATGGCCGGTATCACCTTCGCAGACCTGGCGATAGGTCGGGTTCTTCACCCAGCCGTTGCTGTAGCCCGACTCGACCGCGAGCACGCCGTCGAGTTCGCGGAACACCGCCTCGACACACCAGAAACATCCACCCCCGAACACCACCACCTGAGGCTTCATTCGCTGCACCATTCCTGTCGACCGATCCGGCCCGGATCCGTCACTCGATGATACGCCGCCACGCCCGGCGGCCCGCGGTCGACCCCTGGCTTGAAAGCCATTTAGTTTAGGGCTAAAGTATCTGCATGCCCGAGGCGAACGCCCTCTTCGCGGCCGCGGCCGCTGATGCACGACGCCGCGACGCCGCCGATGTGCTGGCGCCGCTGCGCGAACGATTCGTGCTGCCACCGGGGCTGGTCTATCTCGACGGCAATTCGCTCGGACCGTTGCCGGCCGACACTCCCGACCGCCTGCAACATGCGCTGCGCTCGGACTGGGGCCAGGGCCTGATCAGGAGCTGGAACGACGCCGGCTGGATCGACCTGCCGGTGCGGATCGGCGACAGGATCGCCCGGCTGGTCGGTGCGGCGCCCGGCCAGGTGATCGCCGCCGATTCGACCTCGATCAATCTGCACAAGGTCCTCGACGCCGCGCTGTCGATGCGGCCCGGGCGCGGCTGCATCGTGTCGCAGGCCGGCAACTTCCCGACCGACCTGTACGTCGCGCAGGGCCTGGTCGGGCGCGATGCTGATCGGGTCCGGTTGCACACGGTCGATCACACCCGACTGATCGAGGCGATCGACGAGGACACCGCGGTGGTGATGCTGACCCAGGTCGACTACCGGACCGGTGAACGGCTCGACCTGCGGGAGCTGACCGAAGCCGCCCATCGTCGCGGCGCGCTGATCGTCTGGGACCTGGCCCATTCGGCCGGTGCGTTTCCGGTGGATCTGGATGGCGCCGGTGTCGACTTCGCGGTGGGCTGCGGCTACAAGTACCTGAACGGCGGACCCGGGGCGCCGGCGTTCCTGTATGTCGCGCGACGTCACCAGGCCGCCTTCGCGCCGTGCGTCAGCGGCTGGATGGGGCACGCCTCGCCGTTCGAGTTCTCGCCCGACTATCGCCCTGCCGGGGACATCCGGCGCGCACTCGTCGGAACACCGCCGGTGCTCGGCCTGATCGCCCTCGAGGCCGGCGTGGACACGATCCTGGCCGCCGAGCCGCTGGGCGGATTGCCGGCGCTGCGCGCCAAGTCGCTCGCGCTGACTGACCTGTTCATCGAACTCGCGCACACGTCCTGCGCACGCTTCGGCCTGGTGTCGATCACACCGATCGACTACGACCGGCGCGGCAGCCAGGTGAGTTTCACGCTGCCCGATCCGGCCCAGGCCCATGCGGTCGTGCAGGCATTGATCGCCGACGGCGTGATCGGTGATTTCCGCGCCCCGAACGTGTTGCGCTTCGGCTTCGCGCCCGCGTACCTTCGCTTCGCCGACGTCGTCGTCGCGGCCGGCAGGCTGGCCGAGGTGCTCGCGACCGGGCGCTGGGACCAGCCGCGGTTTCTCACCCGACAGGCGGTCACGTGACGAGCCGCTGCGCAACGGCGAACACCGCGGAGGCGCGATGAGCGACGACACCACGCCGGCGCCGGCCGACGAGCGCTTCGAGGGCGCCCGGCTCGACCACCGCGGCTCGATGACCTACGGCGACTACCTGCGGCTCGACGCGGTGCTCGGCGCGCAGCAGCCGCGGTCGGATGATCACAACGAGATGCTGTTCATCGTCCAGCACCAGACCAGCGAGCTCTGGATGAAGCTGATGCTGCACGAACTGCGCGCGGCGCGTGAACGGATCCGTGTCGACGACCTGGCACCGGCGTTCAAGATGCTGGCGCGGGTCTCGAAGATCATGGAGCAGCTGGTGCACGGCTGGGACGTGCTGGCGACGATGACACCGTCGGAGTACACCGCGATGCGGCCCCACCTCGGGACCTCGTCGGGATTCCAGTCGTATCAGTACCGCCAGATCGAGTTCATGCTCGGCAACAAGAACGCGGTGATGCTCAAGCCGCATGCCCATCGGCCCGACCTGCACCAGGCTGTCGCGCAGGCGCTCGCCGAGCCGTCGCTCTACGACGAGGCGTTGCGCCTGCTCGCCCGCAAGGGCTTCGCTCTGCCCGAGGCCGACGTCGAGCGCGATTTCTCCCGTCCGCGCGGATACAGTGACGCCGCGGAGGCGGCGTGGCTGATGATCTACCGCGCGCCCGAGGCGCGGTGGGACCTGTACCAGCTCGCCGAGGAGCTGATCGACCTCGAGGACGCGTTCCGGCAGTGGCGGTTCCGGCACGTGACCACCGTCGAACGGATCATCGGCTTCAAGCCCGGCACCGGCGGCACCGCCGGAGTCTCGTACCTGCGCAAGATGCTCGACGTCGTGTTGTTCCCCGAACTGTGGAAAGTCCGAACCGACCTGTGAGGCAAACCCGATGAGGATCCTGCAACCGGCGCACTGGTCGCCCCCGAAGGGTTACGCCAACGGCGTCGCCGCACGCGGCACGCTGGTGTCGATCGCCGGCCAGATCGGCTGGACACCGGAGTGCCGCTTCGAGAGCGACGACTTCGCCGCGCAGTGCCGCCAGGCCCTGGCCAACGTCCTCGCGGTGCTGCGCGAGGCCGGCGGCCGCCCGGAGCACATCGTGCGCATGACCTGGTACGTCACCGACAAACAGGAGTACCTGGCGAGCGGCAAGGCGCTCGGCCGGGTCTATCGCGAGCTGATGACCGGCACCGACGGCCGGGTCGCCTACCCGGCGATGAGTGCGGTGCAGGTGGTCGCGCTGATGGAGGACCGTGCCAAGGTCGAGATCGAGGCCACGGCGGTCGTGCCCGACGACGCGGCGTAGAATTCGCCGGCAGCCCGACCTGTCCCGGCAGCCCGACATTTCCCGGCGACCCGACGCCCACGGCATCCACGCCCCGCAAGCCCGCACCCAGGAACATCGCATGGCCCGCACCGACTCTTCCCGACCCTCTTTTCGCTGGGACGATCCGCTGCTGATCGACACCCAACTGACCGAAGACGAGCGGATGGTCCGCGACGCCGCACGCGACTACTGCCAGGACAAGCTGGCCCCGCGTGTGCTGGAGGCGTTCCGGCACGAGCAGACCGATCCGAAGATCTTCGCCGAGATGGGTGCACTCGGCCTGCTCGGTTCGACGATCCCGCCCGAATACGGCGGCGCGGGCCTGAACTACGTCAGCTACGGCCTGATCGCCCGCGAGGTGGAACGCATCGACTCCGGCTACCGCTCGATGATGAGTGTGCAGAGTTCACTGGTGATGTTGCCGATCTTCGTCTTCGGCACCGAGGAGCAGAAGCGCAGCTACCTGCCCCGGCTCGCCAGCGGCGAGTGGATCGGCTGCTTCGGCCTGACCGAACCGAACCACGGCTCCGATCCCGGTTCGATGGCCACCCGCGCGATGGCGGTCTCCGGCGGCTGGCGGCTGCGCGGCTCGAAGACCTGGATCTCCAACTCACCGATCGCCGATGTCTTCGTCGTCTGGGCCAAATGTGAAGGCGGCGAGCACGACGGCCGCATCAAGGGCTTCGTGCTCGACAAAGGGATGAAGGGTCTCACCGCGCCGAAGATCCAGGGCAAGGTCGGCCTGCGCGCGTCGATCACCGGCGAGATCGTGATGGACGACGTCGAGGTGTCCGAGTCGCGGCTGCTGCCGGGAGTCGAGGGACTGAAGGGTCCGTTCACCTGCCTGGACTCGGCACGGTACGGCATCTCGTGGGGCGCACTCGGCGCGGCGGAATCCTGCTGGCACACGGCGCGCCAGTACGTGCTGGACCGCAAGCAGTTCGGCCGGCCGCTGGCGGCCAACCAGCTGATCCAGAAGAAACTCGCCGACATGCAGACCGAGATCACACTCGGCCTGCAGGCGTGCCTGCGCGTCGGCCGGATGCGCGACGAAGGCACCGCGGCGGTCGAGATCACCTCGATCGTCAAGCGCAACTCGTGCGGCAAGGCACTGGACATCGCACGGATGGCGCGTGACATGCTGGGCGGCAACGGCATCTCCGACGAGTTCGGCGTCGCCCGGCATCTGGTCAACCTCGAAGTGGTCAACACCTACGAGGGCACCCACGACATCCACGCGCTGATCCTCGGGCGGGCGCAGACCGGCATCCAGGCGTTCTTCTGAGGCCTGTCGGCAGGCCCTGGAGTCGACGAACCACCGCAAGCGGGAGACGATGATGCAAGTCCACGGCCTGAACCACGTCACGCTGCGGATACGGCCCGACGAACTGCCGATGCTGCGGTCGTTCTACATGGATGTGCTGGGGCTGGTCGAAGGCTGGCGTCCGGCGTTCAATTTTCCCGGCCACTGGCTCTACCCGCCGCAGGGCGACACCGCGGCGGTGCACCTGGCCGGCAATCGCACGAGCGCCGAACCCGGGGCGCTGCCGACCGGCAAGTTCGATCATGTGTCGTTTGCCACCACCGGCATCGACGGCGCGCGCGAGCGACTGAAGGCCCGCGGCATCCCGTTTCGCGAGGCACCGGTGCCGGGCAGCGACCTGAACCAGATCTTCTTCGTCGACCCGGTCGGCATGCAGGTCGAACTGACGTTCAGGAACGAGTTCTGACGGGCGGGCGCGCCCGGTCGCAGCGACCGCGGCGCGCCATCCCCGACTACTTGAGCGCGGCCATGCCCGCCGTGGCGACCTGCGCGTCCTGCTGCGCGGTCACCCCGGAGACACCGATCCCGCCGACGATCTTCCCGTCGACGATCACCGGGATTCCCCCTTCCAGCGGCATCGCACCCTCGACGGCCAGGAAGCGCGGCGAGGTCTGCAGGCTCTCCTCGAGCACCTTGGTCGGGCGCCGGAACGCAACCGCGGTGCGTGCCTTGCCGGCGGCGATGTCGACGCTGCCGGTCTGGGTGCCGTCCAGCCGGTGCAGCGCCAGCAGATGCCCGCCGGTGTCGACGACCGCGATCACGACGCCCCAGTTGTTCTTCATCGCCTCGGCCTCGGCCGCAGCGACCATCCGCTTGGCCTGGTCGATGTTCAGCGACATGCCGTACGGAGGCGGGCCCGACGTCTGTGCAGCCAGCGTGCCGGCGAAGGCCAGGCCGGCGAGACCCGCGAGCCAGCGCCCGCGGCGGTCGGAAGTTCCGGTCGTCCGGATCGGTACCTGAAACATGGAATCATCTCCTCCTCGGCCCGTTGGCCGATGTTGTCTGTTGTCGTCAACCCGTGCGGCGGACCGGTCGGCCCGACACGCCTCCTGCCAACGAATCGGCGCGTGTTCTATTCCATGCCGCGATGCGCCGGGACCGCGGAACCGTCAGTGCTTGGTGCCGAAGATCCGATCGCCGGCATCACCGAGGCCGGGGACGATGTAGTCCTTCTCGTTCAGGTGGCTGTCGAGCGCCGCCACGTAGACCGGCACCTTCGGATGGGTGCGCTGGAACACCTCGACGCCTTCGGGTGCGGCGACCAGCGCGAGGAAGCTGATCGCTTCCGGCGCGACACCGTGATCGATCAGCACCTGCACCGCGTGGCAGCCGGAGTACCCGGTCGCCAGCATCGGGTCGCAGACGATGAACAGCCGACCCTCGATCTCCGGCAGGCGCACGTAGTACTGCACCGGCCGGTGATCGTCGCCGCGATACAGGCCGATGTGGCCCTGGCGGGCCGACGGGATCAGTTCCATCAGGCCGTCGGCCATGCCGAGTCCGGCGCGCAGCACCGGCACGATCGCCACCTTCTTGCCGGCGATCACCGGCGCGTCCATCGCCGCCAGCGGCGTCTCGATCCGCTCGGTCGTCATCGGCAGGTGGCGGGTGATCTCGTAGCCCATCAGCAGCGTCAGCTCCTGCAGCAGCTGGCGGAACGTGCGCGTCGACGTCTCGCGGTTGCGCATGTGACTGAGCTTGTGCTGGATCAGCGGGTGATCGAGGATGAACAGGTTCGGGAATCGGGGATCGGTTCGCATCGCGGCTACAGCATGAAATCGACCCGGTCGGGGCGACCGGGAAGGACGAGTTGCGCTTCGGCGCTCGCGGACTGTGCAACCAGCCGGCCGCGCCGCCACACCTTCAATCGGGGGGCACGCAGGCGGATCGCCTCGACCGGATCGCGTGCGCCCAGCAGCACCAGGTCCGCGTGACAGCCCGGCGCGATGCCGTATCCGTCCAGGCCCAGGATCTTCGCCGGCGTCTCGGTCACCGCGCGATAACAGTCGCGCATCGCCTGCTGTCCGGTCATCTGCGCGACATGCAGGCCCATCGCCGCCACCTCGAGCATGTCGGCGCTGCCCAGCGAGTACCAGGGGTCCATCACGCAGTCGTGGCCGAACGCGACATCGATGCCGGCGGCCAGCAGTTCCGGCACCCGGGTCATCCCGCGCCGCTTCGGATAGGTGTCGTGCCGCCCCTGGATCGTGATGTTGATCAGCGGGTTGGCCACCGCCGATACACCGGCCTCGCGCATCAGCGGGATCAGCTTGGACACGTAGTAGTTGTCCATCGAGTGCATCGAGGTCAGGTGCGAGCCGTTGACCCGGCCGCCGAGCCCGAGGCGATGGGTCTGCGCGGCCAGCGTCTCGATGTGGCGCGACATCGGATCGTCGGTCTCGTCACAATGCATGTCGACCCGCAGGCCACGCCGAGCCGCCTCCTCGCACAGCAGCCGCACCGACTCCGCGCCGTCGGCCATCGTCCGCTCGAAGTGCGGGATGCCGCCGACCACGTCGACACCCATGTCGAGCGAGCGCTGCAACAGCGCCAGCGCCGACACGGTGCACGACGGGTCGTCGCGGCGCGGGTCGTAGCGCAGGATGCCGTCCTGCGGAAAGGCGACCAGTTGCAGATCCAGATACGGTGCGACACGGCGCTTGACCTCGAGCAGCGCCTCGCAGGCGAGCAGCCGCGGATCACAGGTGTCGACATGGGTACGGACCGCGAGCAGTCCGCGGGCGACCGCCCAGTCGCAGTAGCGCAGCGCCCGCTCGACGATCGCCTCGCGGGTCAGTGTCGGCTTCAGTTCACCCCAGAGCGCGATCCCCTCGAGCAGCGTTCCCGACGCATTGACCCGCGGCAGGCCGTAGCTGAGCGCCGCATCGAGGTGGAAATGGGCATCGACGAACGGCGGGCTGACCAGCAGGCCACCGACGTCGACACTGTCTGCCGCCTGCGCCGCCAGTGCCGGGCCGACGGCGACGATGTGGCCCTGGTCGACCAGAATGTCCTGCCCGGTCCGGCCGTCCGGGAGCGCGGCGTTGCGGATGATCAGCGCGTGCATCGGCAGGGCGGACGGGATGGTCAGGGGTGCGCGGCCGGACGGCCACGCAGGGCGCGGAACACGGATCGATGGTATGCGATCCGCCGAGCGAAGTCGAACGGCTCGCATGAACACGCAAGGTTCGCTGAAGCTTCGCGCAATACCATGGCTGCCGGCGACGTTCCGCCTGCCCGCTGATCGGCCCCATGTCCCTGCCCGCCCCACTTTCCCCCGGACCGATGACTCCGCTCGCGACGTCGCGACCGTGGAGCGGCTTGCCGGTCCTGGTCGGTGCGATCCTGCTGCTCACATTCACGCTGACCCGGATCGTGCTCGGCGCGATCACCGGCCTGCGGATCCTCGCGCCCTCGTACTGGCCCGGCGCGCTCGCCAAGGGGCTGATGTTCGACCTGGCCACACTCGCCTTCCTGCTCGCCCCGGTGCTGTTGTACGAGGCGATCCTGCCTGCACGCTGGCGTCGCAGCCGCTGGCATCGGCCGCTGCGCTGGGCCTGGCTGTGGTTCTCGATCGCGATCGCGCTGTTCCTCGCCGCCGCCGAGATCACCTTCTGGCTCGAGTTCTCGACCCGATTCAACTTCATCGCGGTCGACTACCTGATCTACACCCAGGAGGTCATCGCCAACA